>CANJXV010000036.1 GCA_947478935.1 Comamonadaceae bacterium | reverse complement strand
TGCAGCAATTGGCCTTGGGCGTTAGCGGCCGGGTCGGGTACGGGGATGCCGTGCTGGGCCAGGTGGCGCATCAAGCGCAGGTAATAGGGCAATTGCTCGGGGCTTAGGCGCTCGAACAAGGTGAGCACATAGCGCGCTTGCGCGGTGTCGGCAAAGTAGTTGGTGTTTTCAATGCCCCCGGCGCAGCCCTCCAGACGAGTCAGCGGCCCCAGTCCCAGGGTTTGAAAATAGGCGTTGGCCTGGTCGAAGGAAACTTGGGTGTAAACCGCCATGAAGCAAACCTAAATGAGGGGCGCAGTGCCCAAAGGCAGTGCGGACTGTGCGTGCGCCAAGGCGAGGGCAGACCCGCTGTGGCACCGGGCGCGATTGTAGGCGGCGTACTTTGGGCCTCACGCAGGCAGGCAAAATGCCGCCATGCATCCCACCTCGTCCGCTCCCACGCCCGCTTTGTTGCTGATTGACGGCTCTAGCTATTTGTACCGCGCTTATCACGCCATGCCTGACCTGCGTGCCGTACCCGGCGACCCGACCAGCACCCCCACCGGCGCGCTGCGCGGCATGGTGAACATGATGCAGGCCTTGCGCAAAGAGGTGCCCGCTGCCTATGTGGCCTGTGTTTTTGACGCCAAAGGCCCGACCTTTCGGGATGCGATTTACCCCGCCTACAAAGCCCAGCGCGCGCCCATGCCCGACGATTTACGGGCGCAAATAGCGCCCATCCACGAAATGGTGCGGCTTTTGGGCATGCAAGTGCTCGATGTGCCAGGCGTGGAGGCCGATGATGTGATCGGCACCTTGGCCGTACTAGCGGCCCAACGGGGCATGGACGTGGTGGTCAGCAGCGGCGACAAGGACCTGGCGCAGTTGGTGAACGAGCGCATCACCATCATCGACACCATGAACGGCAAGCGCCGCGATGTGGCCGGCGTGTTGGAAGAGTTTGGGGTGCCTGCACATTTAATGCTGGACTACCAAAACCTAGTCGGCGATACCGTGGACAACGTGCCCGGCGTTAGCAAAGTGGGCCCCAAAACCGCCGTGAAATGGCTGCAGGAATACGGCAGCTTGGAAGGCGTGATAGCCAACGCGGGCGCGATCAAAGGCGTCGTCGGCGAGAACCTGCGCAACGCGCTGGACTGGCTGCCTACCGCGCGCCAGCTGCTCACCATCAAAACCGATTGCGAGCTCAAGGACTGGATGCCCTCGTTACCGGAATTTTCTGATTTGCTTTGCGGCCCGGAAGACCTGGTGGGTTTGCATGCGTTTTACCTGCGCTTTGGCTTTAAGGGATTGGCTGGGACGCTCGCCGGGCAATTAGAGAAGAGCGCGGCCAAGGCCCAGGCCGGTGGCGCCGATTTGTTTGGCGACATTGCAGCGCAAAGCCTCGCCGGTGCGGCAAGTAGCCAGGCGCAAGGCACTGAAGCAGCGCAGTCCCTTCTGGAGCGTGCCACCGAATACGAAACGGTGCTCGATCACGCCGCGCTGCAACGCTGGCTGGCGCTGATTGCGTCGGCTGATTTGGTGTCGTTGGACACCGAAACCACATCGCTGGACGCGATGCGCGCCGAGATCGTTGGCATCAGCCTGAGCGTGGCAGTGGGCGCGGCCGCCTACATCCCCTTGGCGCACCGCTACCCGGGCGCGCCGAGCCAGTTGCCGCGCGACGAGGTGCTGGCCCTGTTCAAGCCTTGGCTGGAAGACGCTACGAAGCACAAGCTGGGACAGCACGTGAAATATGACCGGCATGTGTTTGCCAATCACGGCATCGAAGTGCGCGGCTATGTGCATGACACCATGTTGCAAAGCTATGTGCTTGAAGTGCATAAGCCGCATGGGCTGGAAAGCCTGGCAGAGCGCCATCTGGGCCGCAAAGGCCTGAGCTTTGAAGACCTGTGCGGCAAAGGCGCGCAGCAAATCGGCTTTGACCAGGTGGACATCGCCCGCGCCGGGCAATATGCCTGCGAATACGCCGACCTGACGCTGGACGTGCACCAAGCCTTGTGGCCGCGTTTGCAGATGGACGCCGGTTTGCTTTTTATCTACCAACTGGAAATAGACAGCAGCGAAGCGCTGTACCGAATCGAACGCAATGGCGTGCTGATCGATGCCCCGACATTGGCCGCGCAGAGCCAGCAGTTAGGCGCGCGCATTGTGGAGCTGGAAACTGAGGCACACTCCTTGGCCGGTCAGCCTTTTAACCTGAGCAGCCCCAAACAAATCGGCGATATATTTTTCGTCAAGCTAGGCCTGCCGGTGGTGAAGAAGACCGCCACTGGCGCACCCAGCACTGACGAGGAAGTGTTAGAAAAATTGGCGGAAGACTTTCCGCTACCAGCCAAAATTTTGGAGCATCGGGGCTTGTCCAAACTCAAGGGCACCTATACCGACAAACTGGCGCAACTTGCGCTTCCCTCAACGGGCCGCGTGCATACGCACTATGCGCAGGCGGTGGCAGTCACCGGGCGCCTGTCCAGCAATGATCCGAATTTGCAAAACATCCCCATTCGCACGCCTGAGGGTCGCCGCGTGCGCGAAGCCTTTGTCGCGCCGGCAGGTAGCGTGATCGCCAGTGCCGATTACAGCCAGATCGAGTTGCGCATCATGGCGCATATCAGTGGAGATGAAGCGCTTTTGCAGGCTTTTCACCAAGGCCTGGATGTGCACCGTGCCACGGCCGCAGAGGTTTTTGGATTGGCGCTGGACCAGGTCAGTAGCGAACAGCGCCGATATGCCAAGGTAATTAACTTCGGGCTGATCTACGGCATGAGCGCCTATGGCTTGGCGCGCAATCTGGGCATCGACAACACCGCTGCTAAAAACTATATCGAGCGCTACTTTGCGCGCTTTGCGGGTGTAAAGCGCTATATGGACGACACCCGTGCGCAGGCCAAGGCGCAAGGCTATGTGCAAACGGTGTTCGGGCGGCGCTTGTATTTGCCGGAAATTAACTCGCCCAATGGCCAACGCCGCGCCGGGGCCGAACGTGCCGCTATCAATGCGCCTATGCAGGGCACGGCGGCGGATTTAATCAAGCTCAGCATGGTGCAGGTGCAGCGCGCGCTAGACGCTGGCGACTACGGCACCCGCATGATCATGCAGGTGCACGATGAATTGGTGTTTGAAGTGCCCCAAGCCGAAGTGGACTGGCTGCGTACCGAAATTCCGCGCCTTATGGCTGCGGTGGCCCAACTTAAAGTGCCGCTGCTGGCCGAAGTGGGCGTAGGGACAAACTGGGACCAGGCGCATTAATACGCGCTGATCAACGCGAGCTGGTTTTTGGCTGTTGCACAATACCCGCTGCCAAGGGGCGAGGGCGAGGGCGTGGCAAGGCGAACCCGAGGCGCTTTGCCCCGAGAATAGAACTACAAAAGGATTGCGCGTGATTATTTTTGCGATATTGGTCGGCACGCTGTGCGCTGGCATAGGCAGCGTTTGGGTCGCGGCGGCGCTAAGCTTTGGTGTGCTGGCCCGCTATACCCAGCACATGCTGAGCATGGCAGCGGGGGCTTTGCTAGCCACCGCTTTTATGCATTTGCTTCCCGAAGCCTTTGAAAGCCAGACCGGCGCGCACGATTTGTTCATGACCTTACTTATCGGCCTGGTGTTTTTCTTTTTGTTGGATAAAGCGGAGCTGTGGCACCACGGCCATGAGCATGGTGTGCACGCCCACAGCCAAAAGGACCACGGCGCCACACAAATGGCGAGTGCGGCTCATGACCATGTTGGTACGCACGACCACGACCATAGCCATTACCAAACGCCGGGCGAGCCTGCTGGCCACAGCCATGCCGGCGGCAGCTGGGCGGTGCTGGCAGGAGACAGCGTGCATTGTTTCGGTGATGGCGTGTTAATCGCCTCGGCCTTTATGGCCGATATTCGCCTGGGCATGATTGCGTCGGTAGCGGTGCTGGCCCACGAAGTGCCACACCACATGGGCGACTTGGTGATCTTGCGCGCTGGCGCCACGGACCGTCAGGCGGCGCTCATTAAGGTGTCTCTGGCCGGCTCGGTCACCGCCCTGGGTGGTTTACTGGGCTATTGGCTGGTGGAGCAAATGCAGGGGTATTTGCCGTTTTTCCTGGTCATCGCCTCCAGCAGCTTTATTTACGTGGCCTTGGCGGATTTGATTCCTCAATTGCAAAAACGCCTTGGTGGCTGGCAAACCGCCGCGCAAATCACCTGGCTGTTGGCCGGTATAGGGCTGGTCACGGCGGTCAGCACCTTGGCCCATGCCCACTAAGTGCATGTGTCATGGTGGGTGGTTAGGATCGGCGGGCTTGAAAGCCCTATTGGGTGGCTGATTGCCGCCAGTGGCCGAAAATAGGCGATCTATTGGTACTGAGGCTTGCGTTGGGCGGTTTGCCGTCGCAACCGGTCTTGAAAATTTTTATTGAATGAAGCATTTTCAGAAAAGCGCGCAGTCCACCCGGTTATGCGCCATCGCTCCCAGTGCCCTCGCACTTGTGCTAACTGCCTGCACCTTGCCGCAGCAACCGAGTGCACCCGTCGCGCCGGTGGTGGCGCAATGGCAAGCGCCCTTGCCGCACCAAGGTACTACCCGCGCGTTGCAGGAATGGTGGCAAGCGCAGGCCGACCCCTCGTTGCTGCGCTTGCAGGATGCGGCACAAAATGCCAGTCCGAATCTGTCTTTAGCTTTGTCCGTCATAGCCCAAGCCCGGGCCAGCAGCGCCTCGGCCCGCGCGACCTTGCTGCCCCAGGTGGGCGCCGGTGTGTCGCTGAGCCGGGGCGAGAACCAGCCCGATATGGGCGTGACCAGTACTGCGGCAGCTTCGGTGCAGGCGAGCTGGGAAATCGACCTCGTGGGCGCCAACCAACTGGTGAAAGACGGCGCGCTGGCCCAATTGCAGTCGAGCCAGGCGCAGTGGCACGATGCCCGCGTGGCCTTGGCTGCAGAAGTGGCCCATGCTTATTACGGCGCACGCGCCTGCCAGCCTTTGAGCGAGAACGCGCGGGCTATCAGCCAGTCGTATGACGAGACCGCACGCCTATCCGGCCAACTGCTGGCTGCCGGTATGGTGCCCGCCGCCAGCGTGGCCATGGCGCGCTCTGCGGCAGCCGATGCGCGCAGTCGCTGGCTAGAGCAAAGCGCGCAATGCGATCTGGGCATCAAGGCCCTGGTGGCGCTGTCGGCCCTACCCGAATCGCAGGTGCGCGGCTTGGTGCGCGCTGGCAGCGCGGTGCAGGACGCACCCGCCATGGCCCTGGCCAGTCTGCCCGCACAAACCATCGCCCAGCGGCCAGATGTTTTTGCTGCCGAGCGCGATGTCTTCAAGGCCGCTGCCTTAGTGGCCGGAGCCCAGGCGCAGCGCTGGCCGAGGCTGACGATCAACGGCTCTATCGGGCCTGCGCACTTCGGTGTGGCTGGTGTTGATAAAAACCTGACCACCTGGTCTTTTGGGCCGGTGTCTTTGCTGGTTCCGGTGTTTGATGCCGGTCAGCGCCAGGCCAACATAGAAGTGGCGCAATCCAACTTTGAAAGCAAAGTGGCAATTTACCAAGCGCGCGTGCGCAGTGCGGTGCGCGAGGTGGAAGAGGCGCTGGTGCAATTGCAATTGAATGCTGACCGCAGCGAACAAGCACAGCGTAGCTACAACAACGCAAAGCAGGTGCTTGATGCCGTAATGGCGCGCCAGCGTCAAGGCATGGCAACTGGCTTAGAGGTGCAAGACGCGCGCCGTGTTCTGCTGGCAGCCGATGCGCAGCGCACCGGTTTGCAATGGGAAAGCCGCCGCACTTGGGTGGCCCTCTACCGCGCCGCCGGTGGTGGCTGGGACAGCGCCAGCGCTGGTTTCGGACCGGCCACCGTGTTACAGCCTGCGCCCAGCGTTACCAATCAATAAGACTGAAAGTTAAGACGTATGCATTTGTTTGCTCCCCTATTTTTATTGCGTTTGCATAGCCCTCAGGTGCGCCCGGCAGTGGGTCATTGCTTGCAGGTCGGAGTGCTGCTGTTCGCGCTGGCGCTATCAGGCGCACAGGCGGCTGATGCACCGGCTGCTGCCAAACCGGCATTGACCGTCAGTACCACGCGCGTGCAAAAAACGATGTTGCCTTTAACCTTGGCCGCCAACGGCAATGTGGCAGCGTGGCAAGAGGCTAGCGTTTCTGCCGAAGTGGGCGGTTTGCGCATCGCCGATCTCATGGTCAATGTGGGCGATGTGGTGCAAGCAGGCCAGTTGCTGGCGCAGTTATCGGCGGATAGTGTGCAAGCCGATGTGGCCTTGGCACGTGCCCAATTGGCCGAGGCCCAGGCTGCGGCCAATGACGCGGGTACCAACGCCGACCGCGCGCGTGCCCTACAAAACGACAGCGCTTTGAGCGCCCAACAAATCAGCCAGATGCTGAGCGCCGAGCAAATGGCAAAAGCGCGCTTGGAGGCGGCCAAAGCGGGGCTGGATAGCCAGCTGCTGCGCCTTAAGCACACACAAATTATTGCGCCCGATAGCGGCACTATCATTGCCCGCAATGCCGCTTTGGGTGCGGTGGTCGCGCCCGGCAGCGAGTTGTTCCGCATGCTGCGCCGCAGCCGCCTGGAGTGGCGCGCCGAATTGACCGCCAATGAGTTGGCCCGCGTGGCGGTGGGCGCAACGGCCCGCATCAGCGCGCCGGGCGGCGGCCAGTGGCAAGGTAAGGTACGCATGCTCTCGCCCACGGTCGATGCGCAAAGCCGCGTCGGTCTGGTGTATGTGGATTTGATGGGCCCCATGGATAAAAATGCGGTAGCGCTCAAGCCGGGTATGTATGCGCCAGGCGAATTTGTGTTGGGCCAAACCCCGGCCCTTACGGTGGCCCAGCAAGCCGTGGTGGTGCGCGATGGATTTAGCTATTGCTTCCGATTGCAAAGCGATGGTCGGGTTACCCAAACGCGTATCAATACCGGTAGGCGCGCCAACACGGCGGCAGGCCCGGTAATTGAGGTGCTAGATGGCCTAGAGGCCGATGTGCTGGTGGTGTCCTCGGGCGCTGGCTTTTTGCGCGATGGCGATAGCGTCAAAGTAGCCACGCCCGCACCCGCAGCCCCCGCCAGTGCGGCACGTCCCGCTGCCAGCGCAGCCTCGCAATAAGGGGCGCGTGTGAATTTTTCGGCTTACTCGATCAGGAACCCGATCCCGGCGATCATGCTGTTCGCCTTGCTGTCGCTGGCCGGTTTATTGGCCTTTCGCGGCAGCGTGGTGCAAGACTTTCCGGACATTGAATTACCCATCGTGACGGTGGAGGCGGGCTTGCCTGGCGCAGCGCCTGCGCAAATGGAAACGGAGGTTGCGCGCAAGATAGAAGACGCAGTCGCCACCTTGGCCAGCGTGAAAAACGTGTACACCACGGTGCTGGATGGCAGCGCGGTGGTGACGGTGGAGTTTGTGCTGGAAAAGCCGATCAACGAAGCCGTTAACGAAGTGCGTGATGCCGTTGCCAGCGTGCGTGCCGATCTGCCCTCGGAGTTGCGTGATCCTTCGGTCACCAAGGCCTCGACGGCGGGCCGCGTGGTGCGTACCTATACCGTGCAGGCCTCGGGTAAACCAGGTATGCAACTGCGGGATGACGAAGCCATTAGTTGGTTCGTCGATAACACCGTGAACAAGCGCTTGCGCGGGGTGCCCGGTGTGGGCGCGGTCAAGCGCATCGGCGGTGTCTACCGCGAGGTGCGCGTGGAGCTCGATACCGCGCGCATGGCTGCGCTAGGCGTGTCGGCTTTGGATGTGTCGCGCCGCCTGAAGGTGGTACAGGTCGAGGCACCGGGCGGACGCGGTGACGTCAGTGGTGCCGAGCAATCGGTGCGCACCATTGCCACGGTACAAAGTGCGCAAGAGTTGGCGCAGCTGGACTTGCCCTTGCCCGATGGCCGCCATGTGCGCTTGGAGCAGATTGCTAAGGTGATGGACACGGTGAGCGAGGCGCGTGCGATAGCCACGCAAGACGGCGCCAAAGTGGTGGCCTTTGAAATTTTCCGCAGCAAAGGCGCTAGCGAAGTGGCGGTGGCCGAAGGCGCGCGCCAGGTAGTGGCCAAGTTGCAGGAAGAAAACCCGGACTTGCGCATCGACGCGATTATTGACAACGCCCAGCCGGTGCAAGAAAACTTCAAAGGCTCTATGGAGCTGCTGTACGACGGCGCGCTCTTGGCGATCCTGGTGGTATGGCTGTTTCTGCGCGATTGGCGCGCCACCTTTGTGGTGTCCACCGCTTTGCCGTTGTCGATCATTCCCACGTTTTTGGGTATGAAGTATTTCGGCTACACGCTCAATACCGTGACGCTCTTGTCGCTCGCATTGGTGGTCGGTGTACTGGTCGATGATGCGATTGTCGAGATTGAAAACATTGCCCGCCATTTGCGCATGGGCAAGTCGCCGTTTCAAGCGGCTATGGAGGCGGCAGACGAGATTGGCATGGCGGTGATTGCTACGACGTTTGCGCTGGTGGCCGTGTTCTTGCCCACGGCGTTTATGGGCGGTGTGCCGGGGCTGTTTTTCAAGCAATTTGGCTGGACGGCGGTGCTCGCGATTTTGGCCTCACTCATGGTGGCGCGCCTGCTCACGCCCATGATGGCGGCGTATCTATTGCGGCCCGCGCGCCAGGCGGATGGCGCGCCTGTATTGGTGGAGCCACCCGATGGCCCCATCATGCGCGCCTACTTGCGCGTCATGCAATGGTGCTTGCGCTACCGATTGGTCACAGCCATCGGGGCGGGATTGTTTTTTGTAGGTTCAGTGTCTTTGGTAGGCTTGTTACCCACGACTTTTATTCCCCCCGGCGACCGGGGGCAGACGCAAGTCACTATCGAGCTGGCGCCCGGCAGCACGCTGGCCGAAACGCAGCGCATAGCAGAACAAGCGCGCAAAGAGATTGCTGGCGTGCCGCACATCGTGAGCATCTTCAGCTCGATAGGCGGAGGCTCGAGCGGGGATGCGTTTGCGCCCGGCGCCGCAGCCGAAGCACGCCGCGCCGTGCTGACGATTAGCGCCGTGCATCGCAATGATCGCAAAGAAAGCATGCAGGACATTGACGCGCAAATTCGCAAGCGCATGGCCGAAATTCCGGGCGCACGTTTTAATGTGGGCTCGCCTGAGACTGGCGGTAAATTACAGCTCGTGCTCAAAAGCGAAGACCCGCAAGCCTTGATGCAAGCAGCCCAGTTGGTGGAGCGCGACCTGCGCAGCCTCAAGGGCATTGGCAATATCAATTCCAGCGCCTCGTTGGTGCGCCCCGAAATTATTGTGCGGCCGGACAACGCGCGCGCCGCTGACCTGGGCGTAACGGCGGCTAGCATTGGGGAGACGGTGCGCGTGGCTACTGCCGGTGACTACGACACCGCGTTGGCCAAGCTCAATCTGGCGCAGCGCCAGGTGCCTATTCGTGTGAAGCTGCCCGACGCGGTGCGCGCCGACTTGGACTCCATTGGCCGCTTGACCGTACCCGGCAAGCGTGGCCCGGTGATGTTGGCGCAAGTGGCCGATATCAGTATGAACAGCGGACCGGCGCAAATCACGCGCCTCAACCGCAACCGAAATGTGGTGCTGGAAGTGGAGTTGGGCAAGCGCACGCTGGGCGAAGTCAATGCCGAGGCGTTGGCCTTACCTAGCCTGGCGAATTTGCCACCCGGTGTGTCGATTGCCGAGCTGGGCGATGCCCAAGAAATGCAGGCCTTGTTCGCCAGCTTCGGTATCGCGATGTTGATCGGTGTGCTGTGTATTTATGGTGTGCTTGTGCTTTTGTTTAAAGACTTTTTGCAGCCGCTCACGATTTTGGCGGCCTTGCCTTTGAGCATTGGCGGTGCTTTTGTCTTGCTGCTGATTACCGGGCGCGCTTTGTCTATGCCGACCATGATCGGGCTCATCATGCTCATGGGCATCGTCACCAAAAATTCGATTTTGCTGGTGGACTATGCGGTGCTGGCGCGCCAGGCGGGCATGGAGCGTTTTGAGGCCCTGGTCGATGCCTGCCGCAAGCGCAGTCGCCCGATTGTGATGACTACTATCGCCATGGGCACCGGCATGCTGCCCTTGGCCATTGGCTGGGGCGCAGACCCGAGCTTTCGCTCGCCTATGGCGATTGCGGTGATTGGTGGATTGATCACCTCCACCTTGCTGAGCCTGCTGGTGGTGCCTGCGGTGTTTACCTACATTGACGACTTGGAGCGCTGGCTAGTTCGCGTGTTGGGCCGGACATCGGCAAGGCACAACGCCCCAAGCCCAATTTACGAAAAAAAGGACCCCGTATGAACGCCACACGCAAGATCGCACGCTATGGCTGATATGTCTTTGCAAGATCGGATGCACGCGCTACAAGCGCAAGGCATTCATTCGGTGTTGGCGCAGTTTTGTGACATCCATGGTGTGGCCAAAGGCAAGCTGGTGCCGCTGGACAATTTGCAGGAATGGGTAACGCAGGGCGCCGGTTTTGCCGGCCCCAGCATTTGGGGCACCGGCCTGCCGCGCCAGGGCGCGACCAGCGAATACTATGGCCGCGTGCTACCGGACAGTCTGCGGCCTTTGCCCTTTAGGCCCGGCCTGGCGCATGCGGTGTGCGATGGCTTTGCGGGAGGGCAGCCGCTAGCTACGTGCTCACGCCAAGTGCTCAAAGCCGCCACTAATGCCTTAGCCCGACGCGGATGGACGCTGTGGGTGGGCATAGAGCCGGAGTTTTTTCTTTTGCGCCAGGATGCCGCAGGCCAGTGGATGCTGGCCGATGCGCAAGATACTCTGGACAAACCTTCTTACGACCTCAAAGCCATGCACCGCAACTATGCGTTTTTAGACGACATGCGTGTGGCCCTGGGTGCTTTGGGTTTTCGCTTGCAGCAGATGGACCACGAAGACGCCTGCGGCCAGTATGAAATCAATTACGCCCATGACCATGCGCTGGCTGCGGCGGACCGCTATATGCTTTTTAAGCTCACGGCCCATGCGATAGCGCAGCGCCATGGCCACGTATTTAGCAGCATGCCCAAACCGGTCGCGCATGCACCAGGCAGTGGTTTGCATTTCCACATCAGCATCACCGATGCACAAGGTAGGGCGGTGTTTGCCGATGAGGAAGGCAGCCTGGGTCTGAGTACGGCAGGTCACCAGTTTGCTGCAGGCCTTTTGCACCATGCGGACGCCCTGGCCGCGCTGTGCGCACCGACTGTCAATAGCTACAAGCGCCTGGCCAGCAGCCCCAGCGCATCGGGCACTACCTGGTCGCCGGTGTGGAAGGCTTATGGCGACAACAACCGCACTTGCTTGCTGCGCACCGTGGCGGGCCGCATGGAGTGGCGCTTGCCCGACCCGTCCTGCAATATTTATGCGGCCTTGGCTGGCGTGCTGCAAGCAGGATTGCACGGCATAGACAGCGCTATGGCGCCGCCCGCGCCTTGCAACGAAGACTTGTACATCCGCCAGGCTAGCGGCCAGCCCATGCCGGCGCGTCTGCCTAAAAATTTGGACGAGGCCATAGACGCCCTGCAAGCGGACCAGGTGCTTCGCGCTGCGGTAGGCGAGGCCTTTTGCGCCCAGTTGATCGCCCTAAAGCGCTCCGAGTGGGACAGTTACGCCCAGCACGTCAGCGCCTGGGAAATGCAGCGCTACGCCGACGCGTTTTAAGCACTCGGCGCCACCTATCTGGCGTGGCTTTCACAGATCAGGGCCTGATTCCGCATTGCGGGATATAAACCCTTAATATCCTGTGTTTGTTATTTTGCATTGAGAAATTTACTTGATCTATCGTGAAAAAATACATATAAGCCATTGATTTGCATAGAAAAATATTTAGTCTTATATAAGACATAAGATTGTTCCTATGTCTTATATAAGACTTAGAATTGTGGCACTGCACCACACGCCATCGTGGCCTGGGCACTGATCAACCACAAGGAGTTTTTATGCCGCAATCACTCAATGCACAACTGAGCCGCGAACAACAAGTCGCCCAACTGGAAAAAGACTGGGCCACCAACCCGCGCTGGAAGGGTATCAAGCGCGGTTACTCTGCGGCTGACGTAGTCCGCCTGCGCGGCTCCTTCCAGGTCGAGCACACACTAGCCCGCCGTGGCGCCGAAAAACTGTGGGACTTGTTGCACGACGAGCCCTATGTCAACTGCCTTGGCGCGCTGACCGGCGGCCAGGCTATGCAACAAGTCAAGGCCGGCGTCAAAGCCATCTATCTGTCCGGCTGGCAAGTCGCTGCCGACAGCAATGAATACTCCGCCATGTACCCGGACCAATCCTTGTACCCCGTGGACTCGGTGCCTAAAGTGGTAGAGCGCATCAACAATTCCTTTACCCGTGCCGATGAAATCCAGTGGTCCAAAGGCGTAGGCCCTGGTGACAAAGGCTATATCGACTACCACGCGCCCATCGTGGCCGATGCCGAAGCCGGCTTTGGCGGCGTGCTCAATGCCTACGAGCTCATGAAAGCCATGATCCGCTCGGGCGCCGGCGGCGTGCATTTTGAAGACCAATTGGCCTCGGTCAAAAAATGCGGCCACATGGGCGGCAAAGTCTTGGTGCCCACCACAGAAGCGGTGCAAAAACTCAAAGCCGCGCGCATGGCTGCGGACGTGTATGGCGTCCCCACTTTGGTAATCGCGCGTACCGATGCCGAAGCCGCTGATCTGGTGACCAGCGACTTCGACCCCATCGACCAACCCTTCCTGACCGGTGAGCGCACCTCTGAAGGTTTTTACAAAACCCGCAAAGGCATGGACCAGGCCGTGGCCCGCTCGGTGGCCTATGCCGAGTACGCCGATTTGGTGTGGTGCGAAACCGGCACACCCGACCTGGACTTTGCGCGCAAATACGCCGAAGCCGTGCACGCCAAACACCCCGGCAAGATGCTGGCCTACAACTGCTCGCCATCCTTCAACTGGAAGAAAAACCTCGACGACGCCACCATCGCCAAGTTCCAGCGCGAACTCGGCGCCATGGGATACAAATACCAGTTCATCACGCTGGCCGGTATCCACAATATGTGGTACCACATGTTTGACCTGTCACAAGACTACGTCAAGCGTGGCATGACCGCCTATGTGGAAAAAGTGCAAGAGCCCGAATTCGCTGCCCGCGACCGGGGCTACAGCTTTGTGTCGCACCAGCAAGAAGTGGGCACCGGCTACTTCGACGAAATCACCACCGTCATACAAGGCGGCCGCTCCAGCGTGACCGCGCTGACCGGCTCGACCGAAGAAGAGCAGTTCCACTAAAGCGCTGACCCGCACCGGGCCGTTCGCGGTTTGGGTGGTGGGGATCAGAGAAGAGGGCGGGTACGTGAGTGCTCGCCCTTTTTTATAGGCTTTTTGGGCCGCCCGTAGGTCTGGCTGCAACCTAAGAGTTGGTATTTATGGTATATTTTTTATACCATGACAGATTTTGAGTTTGATTCCGAAAAGAGCGATAGCAATCGGCTCAAGCACGGGATCAATTTCATCGAGGCCCAATTGCTTTGGGATGACCCGATGTTGCTAGAGATTCCGGCCAAGACAGCGGACGAACCCCGGTTCCTGGTCATCGGGCTCATTGGCCTTAAGCATTGGTCTGCCGTTATCACCTATCGAGGCGCTAAGGTGCGATTAATCTCCGTTCGCCGAGCACGTATTGAAGAGGTAGCACTGTATGAAAGTTAAAGAATTCGAAGCCCGATTTGACGCCGGAGAGGACCTGACTGAGGCACTGGATTTGTCCCAAGCCAAACGCGTTCAACAAGTTCAAAAACGCGTCAACGTGGATTTCCCGACCTGGATGATCGACTCCTTGGATCGC
>CANJXV010000035.1 GCA_947478935.1 Comamonadaceae bacterium | reverse complement strand
TGAAACGCCATATAGCGCGCACCGGGCACCGGTGTTTCCCACTCCTGCGCATCGGCGTTAAAGCCTTCAATCAAAAAAGGTTTGCTCCCCACGCGCCAACTGCCGGGAAACGCGGCCACCGCAGCATCGCCAGAAACTGCGGACACCACAGGGTCTAAATCTACGGCGGCTACCGTATCAATCAAGCTGTCTATCGCGGGGCGGCGCGGGGCGCTCACTGACAAATTGAAATCGGTAAAGCCCGAATCATCAAACACTGGCTCGGTGAAACTGGTTTTACCGTCCTGCTCACCGCTTTCAGCGACCGCATCGGCCTGACGCGGTGCGTTGGCCCGGGCCGACCACAAGCTTTGCAGCAGCACGCCCAGCAAGACCAAAACGCCGAGCACCAAGATCCCGATTTGGAAATCACTCATGCGGCCTCCACCAGTCCCACAGCCGCTTCCATATCTACCGCCACGATACGCGAGACGCCTTGCTCCTGCATGGTGACACCAATCAGCTGCTCAGCCATTTCCATGGCAATTTTGTTGTGGCTGATAAACAAGAACTGTGTGCCCGCGCTCATGCGTTGCACCAGTTTGCAATAGCGCTCGGTATTGGCGTCGTCCAGCGGCGCGTCCACCTCGTCCAGTAAACAAAACGGCGCAGGGTTGAGTTGGAAAATGGCAAATACAAGGGCAATCGCGGTGAGGGCTTTTTCGCCTCCCGATAGCAAATGGATGGTCTGGTTTTTCTTGCCCGGCGGTTGCGCAATCACTTGCACACCTGAATCCAAAATTTCGTCACCGGTAATAACCAATCGCGCATTGCCGCCGCCAAACAGCACCGGGAACATCTCGCCGAAGTGGCGGTTCACTTCATTAAAAGTTTCGGCCAGCAGCTCGCGGGTTTCCGCATCGATCTTGCGGATAGCGTCCTCCAGCGTGCTCATGGCCTCGTTCAAATCTAGGCTTTGCGCGTCTAAAAATTCTTTGCGCTCGCGGCTGCTGGTCAGTTCGTCCAGCGCGGCCAGGTTGACCGCGCCTAAGGCCGCAATCTCCCGGTGCAGGCGGTCGATTTCGGCTTGCAGGGCCGATAGTTTGATGTTGTTACCTTCCAGGCTGTGGGCCAAGGCGTCCAGATCGGCTTGCGCTTCAAACAACTGGTTTTCGTATTGCTCAAAGCCCAGGCGCGCGGCCTGCTCCTTTAGCTGCAAATCGGTAATGCGCTGACGCATGGGGTCCAGCTCGCGCTCCAATTGCAAGCGGCGTTCCTCGTGGCTGCGCAAAGTGGCCGTCAAATCCTCGTAGGCGCTGCGCTTTGCCCCCAGGGCGACTTCGCGTTCGGCTTTCAGGGTTAAAGCACTTTGCAAACCGGCTTGGGCTGCCACGTCCGATAGCTCCTGCAATTCAGCCCGCCCACGCGCCACTTCTTCGGCCACTGCCACCGTCTGCGCGTCGGCGGTCTGCAGCGAGCGCTCAATTTCCTGTGCCCTTGCCTGCAAGCTGCGCTGGTTAAACATTTGCTCCTGCACCTGACGCTCCAGGCTGCGCAATTGCTCGCGGCTTTGGTCTAGCTGGGCTTGCGCAGCCGTCGCGCGCTCTTCCAGCTCTGCGTGGGTTTCCTGGCTTTCGCCTAGTTGCAAATCCAGGGTTTCAAAGCGCGCTTGGGCTTGCTCCGAGCGTGCTGCCAGGTCTTCCAGCATGGCGTCCACTTCGGCGGCATCGGCCTCGATTTCGCTGCTGCGCTGGCGGGTTTGCTCGGCCAGCTGGGTCAAGCGCAAGACTTCCACTTGCAGGCTGTGGCTATGGGTCTGACTTTCCTGTGCCTGGCGCCGCACATCGACCAATTGCGCAGCGCATTGGGCATACGCGCTTTCGGCCCGGTTAAGGGCGCTGCGCGACGCCTCGGCCATCATGGCCTGGGCGCGAACGTCTTTTTCTAGATTCTGAATTTCTTGTGCCCGCGCCAGCAAGCCCGCCTGCTCGGCATCGGCCGCATAAAAACTCACGCTGTGCACGCCGACGGCATGGCCTTGAGACACAAAGAGGGTTTCGCCCGCTTGCAACTGGCTGCGTTGGGCAAAAGCCTGGTCCATATTGGCGGCGGCATAGCAGCCGCGCAACCACTCGTCCAGCACGGCGGCCAGGCCGGCGTCATGCACTTGCACTTTGTCGGCCAGCGCCGCCAAGGTACTGGCAGCACCGCTGCGCCCAGCTACTGGGCGCGTAAAGAAAGACAATTTAACGGGCGGCACATCCTGAATAAAAGCCTGAACCATCTCCAGCTTGGACACTTCCAAAGCGCCTAGGCGGTCGCGCAAGGCGGCCTCGATGGCGTTTTCCCACCCAGACTGCACCTGGATGCGGGTCCACAAACCCTGCAAGTCCACTAAGCCGTGCTTGCTCAGCCAGGGCTTGAGTTTTTCATCGGTGCGCAAACGCTCTTGCAAGGCCTTGAGCGCTTCTAGGCGTGCCGACACATCGGCGAAACGTGCGGCATCGGTATTGACCTGCTGCTGCTGCGTGCGGCGGGCTTCGTCCAACTCGGGTGCGCTTTCTTGCAAGCTGTGCAAACGCTCTAGCGATTCTTCAGCCAGCGCGCGCGCTTGTTCCCATTGGGCCTGTACATCTTGCAAGCGGGCGTCGTCGGTCTGGGTCAGGGCATTACGGTCAGCGCTCAGGCGTTCGCGCCGGGCACTGAGCTGGCGGCTTTGCTCCTGAATATTGCGCTGCTCCGAGGCAAGCACGCTGATGGCTTGCTGTACCTGGGCTACCGCATCGCGCTGCGCCACGGTGGCGGCCTGCGCGCCTTGCAAAGCCTCTTCCAGCGCAGGCAAGTGCTGGGCTTGTTCCTGGGTTTGCGCGCCGAGCATCTCGGCCTGCTCGGCGCCGGTTTCGCGCGACACCATCAGTTGCTCCTGGTCGAGCAAAGCCTGCTCTCGGCGCTCGGCCCATTGCGTCGTTTGGGCTTGCAGCATGAGTAAGCGTTGTTCCACCCGCTGGCGGCTTTCCACCACGTAGCGAATTTCGGCCTCCAAGCGGCCCACTTCGGCGCTGGCTTCATACAGCAAACCCTGGCTTTGGTTGACCCCGTCGGCTTGAGCGTAATGCGCCTGGCGCACTTGCTCGAGTTCGGCCTCGATATGGCGCACATCGGCCATGCGCGATTCAAGCGCGTTAACCGCCGCCTGCGCATCACGCTGCACTTTGGCCTGCTCCGCCTGCGCTTCGGCACGGCGCAAAAACCATATTTGATGCTGCTTGCGCGTGACATCGGTCTGCATGGTCTGGTACTTTTGCGCGACCTCGGCTTGGCGCTCCAGTTTTTCCAGACTGCTATTGAGTTCGCGCAGAATGTCTTCCACTCGGGTCAGGTTGGCGCGGGTGTCCGACAAGCGATTTTCGGTCTCGCGGCGGCGCTCTTTGTATTTGGAGACACCCGCTGCTTCTTCCAAAAATAGGCGCAGCTCTTCGGGCTTGGATTCAATGATGCGGCTGATCGTGCCCTGGCCGATGATCGCGTAGGCGCGCGGGCCCAGACCGGTGCCCAAAAACACATCTTGCACGTCGCGCCGGCGCACCGCCTGGTTGTTGATGTAGTAACTGGAGGTGCCGTCACGCGTTAATACCCGGCGCACGGCGATTTCGGTGAACTGGCCCCATTGGCCACCGGCGCGGTGGTCGGAATTGTCAAATACCAGCTCAACACTGGCCCGGCTGGCGGCCTTGCGGGAGGTCGTGCCGTTAAAGATGACGTCCTGCATGGACTCACCGCGTAACTCGCTGGCGCGACTCTCGCCCAAAACCCAGCGTACCGCATCCATGATGTTGGACTTGCCGCAGCCGTTGGGGCCCACCACCCCGACCAGTTGGCCAGGGAGCAAGAAATTGGTGGGTTCGACGAAAGACTTGAAACCCGACAGCTTAATGGAATTGAGGCGCACAGGGACAGCTAGAAACGGCTAAGTGGTTGATTTAATTGGCGTAAGCAGACCGCAACGATACGGTCTGGGGCCGCCATGATACCGCGCGCCACCCCATCGCAGACGCCCGCTGACCCGGGCCCGTGCGCCCCAAGGCCCTAGCCGCCCGCTTGTTCGAGAAAACGGTTGGATTCCTGCACCAACTGGCGCAAGGCTTGCATTAGCGCATGCACCTGCGCAAGCATCTGCGGGCTGTCGTCGTTGCTGCAGCGCTTTTCGATATCTACCAATTGCGCCGCCACTTGCGCATGGCAAAACACCGGTATAAAGCCTTTGAGCGAGTGCAAGGTGCGAGACACCCCTGGCATGTCACGCTGCCCCAAAAGGCGCTCGACTTCGCCGATATCTTTGCTAAGGCTGGTCACCAATGGCTGCAGCAATTCAGAGACGGCTTGCTGGTCACCCAAAAACTCGATGGCACCGGCCAGGTTCAAAACCTGGTAAGGGGCGCCATCGCCCACGTTTTCGTTCATATAAAACTCCCCGCAACAGATGGGCATCACGGCTTGCCGCCGAGGTCCAGCACAGCGTGCAAACACCCTGTTGAACGATAATACACGGCTATGAATGTGCATTTGCCGCTGCTCCACGCCTATCCGTTTGAACGTTTGCGGCAACTTTTCAGCGGTATCACGCCAGACACTCATTACAGCCCTATAAGTTTGGGCATTGGCGAACCCCGCCACGCCACGCCCGATCTCATCAAACAAGCCTATTGCAAAGCCATCGAGGGAACTGGTTTGGCCGCTTATCCGGCCACCGCAGGCGAAGCGGCTTTGCGCGATGCGATTGCCCACTGGTTGCAACAACGCTACCAGCTTGCGGTGCGCGCCAGCGACCAAATTCTGCCGGTTAACGGTTCGCGCGAGGCCTTGTTTGCATTTGCGCAAACCGTTATCTCCAGCACACCCGGCCAACCCAAACCCCTGGTGCTGTGCCCCAATCCTTTCTACCAAATTTATGAAGGCGCGGCTTTGCTGGCCGGAGCAGAGCCCTATTACGTGGCCTCAGTGCCCGAGCGCAATTTCGCCCCAGACTGGGCTTCGGTGCCCGACGCTGTTTGGGCACGCACCCAGCTGCTATTTGTATGCAGCCCCGGAAACCCGGCTGGCGCGGTGATGCCTCTTGCGGAATGGAAAATCCTTTTCGAATTGAGCGACCGCCACGGCTTTGTGATTGCATCGGACGAGTGCTATAGCGAAATTTATTTCCGTGACACACCGCCACTGGGTGGTTTGGAAGCGGCGGCCCAGTTAGGTCGCGCCGACTTCAAAAACCTGGTGGCTTTCACCAGCTTATCCAAGCGCAGCAATGTACCGGGCATGCGCAGCGGTTTTTGCGCGGGTGACGTCGCACTCATGACGCAATTTTTGCGTTACCGCACCTACCATGGCAGCGCCATGAGCCCGGTGGTGCAAAGCGCCAGCATCGCTGCCTGGCAGGACGAAAAACATGTGGTGGAAAACCGCGCCCTGTACCGGGAAAAATTTCATGCGGTGACCCCGGTGCTGGCCAAAGTGCTGGACGTGCGCTTGCCCGACGCGGGCTTTTACCTCTGGGCCAAGGTAAAGGGCAGTGATGAGGAATTCGCTCGCGCGCTCTACGCTGCCTACAATGTGACGGTTTTGCCTGGAAGCTACTTGGCGCGCAGCGCGCAGGGCCACAACCCCGGTGCGGGCTACGTGCGCATGGCGCTAGTTGCGCAAACTGCCGAATGCCTAGAAGCCGCCCACCGAATCGCAGCCTTTGTACGCGCCGCCCAAGAACCCCAAACCTAATCACCACCAGCTCTGAACTGAAAGCCTTTTTATGACACAACAACTCCAAACCATTCTGGACGCTGCATGGGAAGACCGTGCCAATATCTCTTCCACCTCCGCGTCACAAGAAGTGCGCGATGCGGTGGAACACGTGATCAGCCAACTGAACAACGGTAGCCTTCGCGTCGCAACGCGTCAGAGCGTGGGCCAGTGGACTACCCACCAATGGATAAAAAAAGCGGTGCTACTGAGCTTTCGCCTGAAAGACAACAGCGTCATCAAAGCAGGCGAGTTAGGCTTTTATGACAAAGTGCAAACCAAGTTTTCCCACATGGACGAAGCGGGCATGAAAGCCGCTGGGGTGCGCGTGGTGCCACCGGCCGTGGCGCGCCGTGGCAGCTTTATCGGCAAGGGCGCAATATTGATGCCTTCCTACGTCAATATCGGCGCCTATGTAGATGAAGGCACCATGGTCGATACCTGGGCCACTGTAGGGTCATGCGCGCAGATTGGCAAAAACGTGCACTTGAGCGGCGGTGTCGGTATCGGCGGCGTGCTTGAGCCCATGCAAGCGGGCCCCACCATCATCGAAGACAACTGCTTTATCGGCGCCCGTTCCGAAGTGGTCGAAGGCGTGATCGTCGAAGAAAATTCGGTTATTTCCATGGGCGTGTATATCGGCCAAAGCACCAAAATTTATGATCGCGCCACCGGCGAAGTGAGCTATGGCCGCATTCCTTCTGGTTCGGTGGTGGTCTCGGGCAATCTGCCCAGCAGCGATGGCAAATACAGCTTGTACTGCGCCGTCATTGTCAAACGCGTAGATGCGCAAACCCGCGCCAAGACCTCGCTTAACGAATTGCTGCGTGACTAAACACCATGGCCACAACTGACCCGGCCCCGTCCAGCATCCAGCAAACCATGGAGCGCTTGCTGCGCTTGCTGGTGCAAAAAAACGGGTCAGATCTTTATGTCAGCGCCAATTCGCAGCCCACCATACGTCTGCACGGTCTGTGTGCGCCCGCCAGCAGCCGCGCGCTAGGGCCGCAGGACCCGCTGCAGTTGCTGGCCATCCTTATTGGCGAGCAAGACGCCGAGGCTTTGCGCCCACCACAAACCTTGCAACGAATGGTCAGCTTGCAAGACGGAGGACGGCTACGCGTCCATGTTTTTTTTCAACGCGGTGCGCTGGCCTTTGCCGCGCGCTACTTGCCCGCGACCCTGCCCTGCATCGGCCATGGGCAGGGCCAGTTGTCACCTGCCCTGCACGCGCTGGCACGAGCGCCCGCTGGCCTGCTGCTGGTCGCGGGTGCCGCAGGCGCGGGCAAAAGCACCACGGCAGCGGCGCTGTTGGAGTGCCGCAATACCGAGATTTCAGGCCATATTTTGGCGCTGGAAGAAAACACCGAGTACCTTTTTTCTTCCAAGAAATCGCTTATCAACCAGCAACAAATCGGCGCAGACATCGCCTCTTGGCACAGCGCCTATGAAATGGCCCGCACTTGCGCTGCCGATGTGGTCTATATCAGCGAAATCAATGATGAGTCCGGCGCCAGTGCGGCCCTGGCCTTAGCCCAAGCTGGCGTCTTGTGCATTGCCACACTGAACGCGACGACACCCGCCGATGCACTCATCCGCTTTTTGCAGCACTTCCCTGAGGGCGAGCGCCATGGCGTGCAATTGCAACTGGGTACGGCGCTACGCGCGGTGGTATCACAAAAGCTGATGCGCACCAAAGCCGGTCCGCGCGTGGCGGTATGCGAAATTCTGGCCCCTTCGGGGCGAATCATCCAGCATCTAGAGCGTGGCGAATTGAGCGAACTGCGGGGTATACATCTGAGCCAACAAGCGGGATGCCAATCGCTGGCGCAAGACATGATTCGCCTACAAGATAATGGCCTGTCCTTTGAAGACCCGGTGCCCGAAGCCGCGTCCAGCACAAGTACCACCTCCTGGGGACATACCACCTATACCGATTTCGGCGACAGTGCGCGCGTTGCGCTACTCGGCCAGAGCCCGACTGGCGCCGCCACCTCCCCCATCGCCCTCTCGCTCTACCTCAAATCTTGATGCCCTCGCACGACACCCACGCCACCTTGCGGCTGACCGAGCAACTGCTCAGCATGCCCTCGCCCACGCCCTCGGACGGCGGATGCCAGGCATTGATGGCAGCGCGTTTAACGCCCCTGGGCTTTGTCTGCGAAACCATCGAGAGTGGCCCTGCCGATTTCCGTGTCACCAATTTATGGGCCAAACGCGCGGCCAACCATAGCGCCGCGAGAATGCCCAAGACTTTGGTATTTGCCGGCCACACCGACGTCGTACCCACCGGGCCACTAACGCAGTGGGACAGTCCGCCCTTTAGCCCCAGCCATCGCGACGGCAAGCTCTATGGCCGTGGCGCCAGTGATATGAAAGCGTCGCTCGCAGCCTTTGTCGTGGCGATTGAAGAATTTATAGCGCAGCAGCCCGACGCGGCGCTAAACATTGCCTTGCTGATTACCAGCGATGAAGAAGGGCCGGCAGTCGATGGCACCGTAGTGGTCTGCGAACTACTCAAAGCGCGCGGCGAGGTTTTGGACTACTGCATTGTGGGTGAGCCCACCTCGGTAGAGCGCACCGGCGACATGATTAAAAACGGCCGCCGTGGCACCATGAGCGGCAAGCTCACGGTGCATGGCGTGCAAGGCCACATCGCCTACCCGCAATTGGCCGACAATCCCATCCACCGGCTGGCACCGGCGCTGGCCGAACTGGTTGCTGTGCGCTGGGACGAAGGCAATGCCTTTTTCCAACCCACCAGCTGGCAGGTCAGCAATATCCACGGCGGCACCGGCGCGAGCAACGTCATTCCCGGTCAAGTGGTGGTGGATTTCAACTTCCGGTTTTGTACCGAATCCAGCCCCGAATCACTGCAGCAGCGCCTGTGCGCGGTGCTCAATAGCCATAGCCTGCAATTCGACGTAGCCTGGACGATTGGCGGGCTGCCCTTCCTGACGACGCCCGGCGTACTGGTGGAAGCGGTGACGCAGGCAATTAGAGACGAAACTGGGATTGCCACCCAGCTATCAACCACCGGGGGCACCAGCGACGGGCGTTTTATTGCGCAAATCTGCCCGCAGGTGGTTGAACTAGGCCCGCCCAATGCCACGATCCACAAAATCAACGAGCATGTGGCGCTGGCAGACATCGAGCCGCTAAAAAACATTTACCGCCGGGTACTGGAGCGCCTGCACGCGCTGGCGCTGGCATGACGCTGCGCGAACTGGTCGAACAATCCGCCCGCCAACTCCAAGCCGCCCAGGTCGCTTTCGGCCATGGCACTGATAACGCATGGGACGAGGCGGCCTGGCTGGTTTTGTGGCAATTGGGCTTGCCTCTGGACACAGCGCTGGACGGCACCGATACTCCGGTGGCTCTCGCAGCTGAGCAGCAAAGCGCCTGCGAAGCGCTTATTGCAAAGCGCATCAGCACCCGTAAACCCGCCGCCTACCTTACGCGCCAATCCTGGCTGCAAGGCTACGCTTTTTATGTGGACGAACGTGTCATCGTGCCGCGCTCGCTAATTGCGGAGTTGTTGGTTGATGGTGGCATTGACTATTTTCTGCATGAAAGCACGCGTCAGGTGCTGGACTTGTGTACCGGCAACGGCAGCCTGGCCATCATCGCGGCGCATGTATATCCAGACACCGTGGTCTGGGCCAGCGACCTGTCGCAAGACGCGCTGGACGTGGCGGGCCTCAATGTTGCCCAGCACGAATTGCAAGCGCGCATCAGACTGCTGCAGTCAGACGGCTTGCAGGCACCGACCTTGCAAGCGCAAGGGCCCTACGACCTGTTGCTATGCAATCCGCCCTATGTCAATGCCGACAGCATGGCCGCATTGCCCCCCGAATTTCGCGCCGAGCCGACGCTGGCGCTGGACGGCAATGCCGACGGCGGGCGCGATGGCATGGACTTTGTGCGCCGCCTGCTGCGCGACGCGCCGCAGCATCTGAATCCCCGAGGCGTGCTCGTGCTGGAAATCGGCCACGAGCGCGCCTTTTTTGAAGCTGCCTTTCCCGCTCTACCAGCGGTGTGGCTGCCCACCAGTGCGGGCGAAGACCAGATCTTACTGCTCACCCGCGAATCGCTTCTTACATGATTACTTTAAAAAATGTCACTTTGCGCCGCAGCGCCAAGGTCTTACTCGAACACGCTTCGGTCACCCTCAATCCGGGCGAAAAAGTCGGCCTAGTCGGACGCAATGGCGCGGGCAAATCCTCGCTGTTTGCATTGTTCACCGGCCTCTTGCATGAAGACGCGGGCGAGTACTACATCCCCGCACAATGGCGCATGGGCCAGGTGGCGCAGGACATGCCAGAAACCAGCCAAAGCGCTACCGAGTTTGTAATAGAAGGCGACACGATGTTGTGCGCCGCCCGCGCCGAAGTGCAAGCGGCCGAAGCGGGTGACGATGGCGACCGCATGGCCAACGCCTATATGGCGTTACACGACGCCGGTGAGCACGATGCGCCCTCGCGCGCGCAGGCCCTGATTTTGGGCCTGGGCTTTAAGACGACCGAGCTGGAACGCCCTGTGAACAGCTTCTCCGGCGGCTGGCGGATGCGCCTGCAACTGGCGCGCGCGCTGATGTGCCCCTCGGATCTGCTGCTACTGGACGAGCCCACCAACCACTTGGACTTGGACGCGCTGGTATGGCTGGAAGCCTGGCTCAAGCGCTATGAAGGCACCATGCTGGTCATCAGCCACGACCGCGAGTTTTTAGATGCGGTAACCAACGTCACCCTGCATATCGACGGCGGTAAGTTGATGCGCTACGGCGGCAACTACAGCAAATTTGAGGATATGCGCGCCGAGCAAATGGAGTTGCAGCAAAACAGCTACGCCAAGCAGCAAGAAAAAATTGCGCACCTGCAAAAATTTATCGCCCGCTTCAAGGCCAAGGCCAGCAAAGCCAAGCAAGCGCAAAGCCGCGTCAAAGCATTGGACCGCATGGAAAAAATCGCGCCGCTGCTGGCCGAAGCGGAGTTCAGCTTCGAATTTAAAGAGCCTGCCAATTTGCCCAACCCCATGCTCTCGCTCTCGGGCGTGAGCTTTGGTTACCCTGCGCCCGAAGACGCCGCGCCGGGCACCGACCCCACCATCATCGTGCGCAACGTCAGCCGCTCGGTACTGGCCGGGCAGCGCATCGGCATCTTGGGCGCCAACGGCCAGGGCAAATCCACATTGGTCAAAACCGTGGCGCGTGACTTGGCGCCCATAGGTGGCGAAGTCACGGAAGGCAAGGGCCTGAATATCGGCTACTTTGCGCAGCAAGAACTCGACGTGCTGCGCCCCAATGACACGCCGTTGGAACACATGATTCGCCTTGTTAAGGACCTCACGGCCCAATCCAAACTGGCCGGCCAGGCCACGCGCGAGCAAGACTTGCGCAGCTTTTTAGGCACTTTCAACTTCAGCGGCGATATGGTCAAGCAAGCCGTAGGCAGCATGAGCGGCGGCGAAAAAGCCCGCCTGGTGTTGTGCATGATCGTCTGGCAGCGCCCCAACCTTTTGCTGCTGGACGAGCCAACCAACCACTTGGACCTGGCCACGCGCGAGGCGCTGGGTATGGCAATCAACGAGTTTGAAGGCACGGTGATGCTGGTCAGCCACGACCGCGCGCTGCTGCGATCGGTGTGCGATGAGTTCTGGATGGTCTCACACGGCGGCGTCGCGCCCTTTGACGGCGATCTGGACGATTACCAGCGCTATTTGCTGGACGAGGCCAAACGCGCGCGCGAAGTTGTACGCCAGGAACAGGTGCAAGCCAATAAAGCCCTGGCCGCCGCAAAAGCCGCACCTATCGCCAAGCCGCTACCAGCGGCGACCGCTGAAAAACGCAAATGGGAAAAAGAGATCGCTCGGCTCGATGCCCGGATGCAGACTCTCAGCACCGAAGGCAGCCAACTAGAAAGCCAGATCAGCGCCAACCCTACCCCGCATGAAATTGCTTCCTTGGGGAAGCGGCTTCAAGCGATCAACGAGGAACTGCAAACGCTGGAAGACCAGTGGCTGATCGCCACCGCGTCGCTGGAGGCGCCAATAGCATCGGGCTAAAGCCCTAGTGGTGCCCGCCCTTTTTCTCTTCCTTCTTGGGTTCGTTCTTACCGGTAGCCGCTTTTTGGGCTTCAGTCATCACCAGAAAGGTCTTACAAATCTTGCGGGACTTCGCTTTGGCGGTCTGCTCGGTGGTTTCGCACACGCGCTCGGTTTTGTAGGCCCATGCGGGCAGGGCTAGCGCCATCCCCAAAGCTAGCGCTATGGCGCGTGCAGGCCCAGATAAATAGGTGAAATCAGTCATCGCGCGTTAGGAAAGTGAATTGCAAAACTGTACGACCTGGAGGAAAAACAAGTTGATTCTAATGACTAGCACAAATAAAACAAAGTAACTAATTATTTTGTGGAAATTGTTCCTATCTGCCGACTACCCTGCAAGGATTGCTTGCCCGCACTGACGGGGCTAGCACTGCGGCGCAAGTAATTCAAAAAGCCACCCAAACTGCCTTGGTCGAAACTCACCCTAGAATGAATTTGAAATGTCGAAAAAATCCCCAAGGAGACTCTGTTTATGACCAGCCCCGCCAAGCTCATACTTGATTACGTTTACCAGCACGAAAAAGAGCGTGCCCATCAGGTGTATCTAACCCAGCCCCTAGGCGGCGGGCGCGTGGTGGACTACACCTGGGCCCAAACCCTGGACCAGGCCCGGCGCATGGCCACGCATTTGCAATCCCTGGGCTTTGCGCCGGGAGCGCGCATTGGCATCCTTTCCAAAAACTGCGCCCACTTCTTTATGACCGAACTGGCCATTTGGATGGCCGGCTACACCACGGTAGCGATCTTCCCCACTGAAAGCGCCCAAACCATCCGTTTTGTGCTCGAGCACAGCGAGGCCAGCCTCCTGTTTGTCGGCAAGCTAGACACCTGGCCAGACCAAGAGCCCGGCGTACCGACTGGGATGCCACGCATCGCCTTTCCCCTGGCGCCCGCCACCTCGTATGAAACCTGGGACGCCATTACCGCCCGCACCGCACCCATAGCAGGGCAACCGCATCGGGCGGGCACCGATCTGGCCATGCTGATTTACACCTCGGGCTCCACCGGCCAGCCCAAAGGCGTGATGCACAGCTTCGAGCGCATCACCGTGGCAACCGAGCTTGCCGTGCAGCAAAGCATGTCGCAGGACCCAGGACATAACCAAATCCACCGCGTGCTCTCGTATCTGCCGCTGGCGCATGTGTTTGAGCGCGCAGTGGTGGAATGTGCCAGCTTCGTCAGCGGCGAGCTGCATGTGTTTTTTGCGGAATCGCTGGATACTTTCGCTGCGGACTTGCAGCGCGCACGCCCCACTATTTTTGTGTCCGTGCCACGCTTGTGGCTGAAGTTTCAGCAAGCGGTGTTTGCCAAGATGCCGCAAAAAAAGCTGGACTTGCTGTTGCGCATCCCGATTCTGAACAAAATCATCGCCAAAAAAATCCTGACTAGCCTGGGCCTAGACCAGACGATTTCAGCCTTCAGTGGCTCAGCCCCCCTGCCTGCTGACCTGATCCGCTGGTACCGCAGCTTGGGCTTGCAACTGCTCGAAGGCTTGGGCATGACCGAAGATTTTGCCTACTCCCATACGGCCACGCCGCGCTTTAGCGAGCCCGGCTATGTCGGCGTTGCCAACCCCGGCGTGCAAGCACGCATCAGCCCGGAAGGCGAAATCCTGGTCAAGTCCCCGGGCCAGCTGGTGGGCTACTACAAGCGCCCGGAGCTGGATGCCGAATCCTTTACCGAAGACGGTTTTTTCCGCACCGGCGATTTGGGTTCAGTCGCGGCCGATGGCCAGCTCAAAATTACGGGCCGCATGAAAGAGCTCTTCAAAACCAGCAAAGGCAAATACGTCGCCCCCGCCCCTATCGAGAACATGATCAACAACCATCCGCTGGTAGAAATGTCGCTCGTAGGCGGTGCCAGCCACGAAGCGGCCTTTGCCATAGTCGTGCTGGCCGAAGATATTCGCCCGCGCCAAAAAGACGCTGCAATGCGCGCCGAGGTACAAAGCGCGCTGACCACCCTGCTTGCGCAAGTCAACAGCCAAGTGGCGGACTACGAAAAGCTGAAGTTCATCGTCGTGGCCGACCAGCCTTGGCAAATCGAAAACGGCATGCTCACCCCCACCATGAAAATCAAGCGCACCAATATCGAAAAAGCCATCGAACCCAAGCTAGACGCCTGGTACGCGGCCAATCAGCCTGTGCAGTGGGCTTGATGGAAAGACCGTGAAGGGCACTCCCGGCCCCCACAGCGGGTAGCCCGGCGGTGCCCTTCAACTGGAAAAACCCGCCCTGCCCTAAAAGCCGATAGCCGCGCCATCGGAGCGCGGGTCGGAGCCGCCGTAGCGCATGCCCGATTGCGGATCGATCATGATGCCGTGGGCGTGGCCGGCGAACTCGTTCCAGTCGCCCCAGCGGTTGAGCAAG
>CANJXV010000034.1 GCA_947478935.1 Comamonadaceae bacterium | reverse complement strand
GGACATGTTGACCACAGCGGCCATCAAAGAAATGATGATCCCCAGCTTATTGCCTGTGGTAGCACCTATCGTGGTCGGCCTGGTCCTCGGCCCGGCTGCTTTGGGCGGCTTGTTGATGGGTACCATCGTCACCGGTTTGTTCGTGGCTATTTCCATGTGTACCGGCGGCGGTGCCTGGGACAATGCCAAGAAATACATCGAAGACGGACACCACGGCGGCAAAGGTTCTGATACCCACAAAGCTGCTGTAACTGGCGACACCGTGGGCGATCCCTACAAGGACACGGCGGGCCCTGCGGTCAACCCCTTGATCAAGATCATCAACATCGTGGCCTTGCTCATCGTACCCGTAATGATGAAGATCCACGGCGGCTGATAACTGTCAGGTAACTTGACTCCCTGACCAGTCCCTAGCGGGCCGGTCTCCATCCCGCAAGCCATGGGCTTCGCGGGATTTTTTTTGGCCACTATTATGGAAGGTGTAATATTCAACGGTCGATACCTCTTATAACGTTGGAAGCGCAAGGCGTCGTGAAAATACTCATTGTGGATGACCATGCACTGGTGCGCGAAGGCCTGGGACAGGTGCTCTCGGGCATGTATCCCCGGCTGCAATTGCTGCACGCAGGTACTGGCGCTGCGGCTATTGACATGCTCCTGCCACACCGCGATATCGACCTGGTGCTGTTGGACTACCACCTGCCAGATATGAACGGTTTGGAGGTACTGCGCCAGATGGGTCGCCTACAACCTGCGCTGGTCGTGCTAATGATCTCGGGCAGTACCACGCTGCAATTGATTCAGTTAGCACTCAAAAACGGCGCAGCCGGTTTCGTCACGAAGTCGGGCAATACCGACGATTTGCTGGAAGCGATTTCCCAGGTGCTGAACGGGGAGATTTATTTGCCCCAAGAGCTACGGCCTTTGGCCACAGCGGGAAAGTCGGCCTTACCGCCACCACTTTCGCGCAAACAGGAAAAAGTCTTGCGCGGCCTGATGGAAGGACAAACTAACCGAGAAATCGCCGCCGTCCTGGAAATTTCAGAAGAAACCGTTAAAACCCATGTGAGCGCGATCCTGCGCTACTTTCGCGCGGACAACCGCACGCAGGCCGTGCGTGCCGCGGGCAACTATGCCTTCAACGCCAGCAACTGAAAGTAGCCTGAACTTAAGTATTCGCTGCGCGACGCAACCAGGCGCGCAACTTTGCCGCTTGGAGGGGTAGGCCCAGGACGGCGGTAGCGACAGGCAAATTGGGCACAGCTTCACTCCCGCCGGAGTCAGCGCAAATGATGCAAGCCGGTATCTGACTTTCATTGGCCGCACGCAGCGCCTCAATATATTGGCCCGCCTCCAACGGCGCATCGGCCTGCCAGGCGCACACGATAGCTTGCGCTCGCAGTCCCTGCGCAGCATCCAGGTCATTCACCACCAAACAACCCCAACTTCCCAGCCAGGCGCCTACCGTCCGAGCGCGCTCCTGGTCCGCATCGAGCAATGCCACGCGCAAACCGTCCAGGCCGATGGTTTCCAAGGCAGTACGTAATTCGCCTCCGTCATGCTGCTGTTTTGCGGTCAAGGGCAGCGTGATGGAAAAACGGCTTCCTCGCCCCAGAGCGGAGCGCACCTTCAATTCCGTGCCCATCAGAGCCGCATGACGAGAAGCGATATGCAAGCCCAGCGAGGGCCGCGATGGACCTTGCGGGTTTGCCATATTGCGCTGCGCAAATGGTTCGAAAATTTTGGCGTGGTCGCGCTCGGCAATGCCCGGTCCGCTGTCACTCACGTCAATACGCACAGCAGCGCCGCTCTGCACCGAACGGGCACTGAGCAGGACGCTTCCACGCTCGCAAAATTGGACGGCATTACGTCCCAAGGCCAGCAAGATGCGCTCGGCCAGTGCCGGGTCCCCCACGACGGACTGGCCCTTTGAACGGAACACCAGACGTAAGCCCTTGGCCTGCGCCTGCACAGCTAGTTGCTCCCTCAGGCGGGAAAACAGTTCGTCCACTGACAACACCATGGTAGAGGGCTGTACTTGGCCCGCATCGATCTGGGCCAACTCCATCAAGCCGGTGAGCAAACGCGTCAGGTCCTCCATGGAAGATTGCAAATAAACGTGTAAAGCATCCGCTGAAGCGTGCGGGGGCAAGCGGCGCAGGCGCTCAAAAAACAGCGCGAGGGCCTGTGCGGGTTGGCATAAATCATGGGTGGCCGTAGCCCAAAAACTGGCGCGCTGCTCCAGTAAATCTGGTGACGTCTCCCTGAAGGGACCCGCTGGTTGCAGGCGTAACAGGGCTTCCTTGGTGATTCGGCCCGATTCGACCTGAACCTCTACATGCCTCTGGGTCTGTGTCTGGACCGCCGGTTCGGTCGGGGCAGGACTGGTGGCCATCGTTGAATGCGCCGTTGGTGCATTGGCTCCCGGAGCCCGCAAAATACCCTGCCACCAGGCCCGCAGCGACCTTAGGCCTTGGTTGTTGCCGGAGGATGGGTTCATCGCTTGCAGGCCCGCGCAACCCGGCTCACTGGTTGCGAAGTAAATTCGCTCCAAGCAGCAGTTTGTTTGTGCGATAGCCAATCCATAGCTAACAATCATAGTGCCAAGGCGCTAACCAAGCCCAAGTCGCACACTGCACAATAGAGGCATGAGCAATTCCAAGCCACCCCGCGTGATTCCGGTGCAAGACCAGCGCAAAAGCGCCCACCCCATGCCTTCGGCCACGACGCACGGCGGCACGAGCCCGACCGCACTGCCAACAGACCGCCTGGGTCGCCCTTTGCGCGACTTGCGCATTAGCGTTACCGACCGCTGCAATTTCCGGTGTAGCTATTGCATGCCCAAGGAAGTGTTTGACAAGGACTATCAGTATTTACCCCAGTCCGCACTACTGTCTTTTGAAGAAATTGTGCAAGTGGCGCGCGAGTTTGTGGGCTTGGGCGTGCAGAAAATCCGCCTCACTGGGGGTGAACCTCTGCTGCGCAAAAACCTGGAACTGCTGATAGCCCAAATGGCCATCCTGCGCACCCCAGAAGGCTTACCTCTGGACATCACGCTGACCACCAACGGCGCCCTCTTAGCCCGAAAAGCCCAGGCCTTGCGCGATGCGGGCTTACAACGCGTCACCGTCAGTCTGGATGGATTGGACGATAGTGTTTTCCGCCAAATGAACGATGTGGACTTCCCGGTATCTGAAGTGCTCAAGGGCATAGAAGCAGCGCAGGCTGCGGGCCTAGGGCCGATCAAGGTCAACATGGTGGTCAAACGCGGCACCAATGACCATGAGATTTTGCCAATGGCCAGGCATTTCCGGGGAACAGGCATCGTGTTGCGCTTTATCGAGTACATGGATGTGGGCGCCACCAACGGCTGGCGCATGGATGAGGTACTGCCTTCTGCCCAGGTGATAGAGCGCTTGCAAACTGAATTTGCGATGTTGCCCATGGAGGCCTTTGCACCGGGGGAAACAGCCCAACGCTGGGCCTACGCAGACGCGCAAGGCATGCCCGATGCTCAGGCGGGCGAAATTGGTGTGATCAGCAGCGTGACGCAAGCCTTTTGCGGCGACTGCAATCGTGCGCGCTTGTCCACCGAAGGTCAGCTGTATTTGTGCCTGTTCGCCAGCCAAGGCTACGACTTGCGTAGCCTGCTGCGCGGCGGTGTCGGTGCCACCGATGTGCGCGCAGCCATACGCGCCATCTGGGAGCAGCGCGATGACCGCTACTCGATGTTGCGCGCCTCGCTGCCCGCAAGCGCTGCAGCAGCGCCGGCGCGGCGGGTAGAAATGAGTTACATCGGCGGATAAGGCGCACACCGGTCTATGAAATCGCTGGCAGATATCGCCGATACATTACTGGGCTACGACCCGGATGCACTACAGGCCGATAGCGTCAATGCCTTTCTGGCCGCTATGGTTCCCGAACCCACGCAGACCGAATCGCTGCCACTGATGCAGGGTCTTGATCGGGTGCTGGCGCAAGACATCATCAGCCCCATGGACGTGCCGCCGCACGACAACTCGGCCATGGACGGTTACGCCTTCGATGGCAGTGCCTTATCCGCAAACACACCTTTGCAATTGCAAGTGGCAGGCCGTGCGTTGGCGGGCCAAGCTTTTGCCGGTCAGATCGGCGCGGGCCAATGTCTGCAGATCATGACCGGGGCTATCCTGCCGCAAGGCTTGGATACCGTGGTGCCGCAGGAACTGGTGAAGGCACACCAGGGTCGCATTGTGATTGCGCCGGGCACGGTGCACCCTGGTGACAACCGGCGCTTGCTTGGCGAAGACGTGCTGCGTGGCAGCGTCGCGCTGGCCAAGGGTTCCGTCCTAGGCCCTGCCGCCTTGGGCTTGCTGGCCAGTCTGGGCCTGCCCACGGTAGCCGTATTTCGCAAACTGCGCGTGGCTTATTTTTCTACCGGCGATGAAATCCTAAGCCTGGGCGATAGCCCACGCGAAGGCGCTGTGTATGACAGCAACCGCTACACGGTATGGGGCATGTTGCAGGGCATGGGCATTGAATGCATAGACCTGGGCGTAGTGCGTGACGATCCGACTTTGCTGGAAGCGGCGTTTCGCAGTGCAGCGGAGCAAGCGGACGCAATTATCACCAGCGGCGGCGTAAGCGTGGGTGAAGCCGACCACACCAAGGCCATGATGCGGCAACTGGCGCACAGCGATAGTCCCGGCGAGGGCGGTGTGGCCTTTTGGCGCATCGCAATGCGACCAGGGCGCCCCATGGCGGTGGGCCGCATTGGCCGGGTGCCCTTATTCGGACTGCCGGGCAACCCCGTAGCGGTGATGGTGACTTTTTTAGCCTTTGTGCGCCCTGCCCTGTGGCACATGATGGGGGCCAGGCCGGATGACCCGAGGGTGCACTGCCCGCTATTGCAAGGACGCAGTAGCGAAGCGATTCGCAAAAAGCCGGGGCGCACCGAGTACCAGCGCGCTGTTGTCTCACGTACTGCCGACGGCTCGCTGCAAGTGCGCACCACCGGCCAGCAGGGCTCGGGCGTGCTCAGCTCTATGGTGCAAGCCAATGGCTTGATGGTCTTGCCTCACGAGCAAGGCAATATCGCTCAAGGCGATGTGGTCCAAGTGATGATGTTTGCCGGCGTGCTTTGAACTAGCGGCCCAGTTGCTCCACGCCCCGGTTGGCCAGCGCGTCAGCACGCTCATTGCCAGGGTCTCCGGCGTGGCCCTTCACCCATTGCCACTCAATACGGTGCTCACTTTGATGCACCAAGGCATCCAGCCTTTGCCATAAATCGACGTTCTTGACTGGCTGCTTGGCCGCCGTGCGCCAGCCCTTGGCTTTCCAACCTTGCAGCCACTCGGTCATGCCTTTGAGCACATACTGGCTGTCCACATGCAAGACCACATGGCAAGGGCGCTTGAGGGCCGCTAGTGCTTCGATCACCGCCATCATCTCCATGCGGTTATTGGTGGTCTGGGCCTCACCGCCACATAGTTCTTTTTCTGCACCATCGGCAGCGCGCAAGAGTGCGCCCCAACCGCCCGGCCCCGGATTGCCTTTGCAGGCGCCGTCGGTATAAATCACGACCTTGTTCAATGCTTTTGCTCCTTGTGCAATGCATCCTGGTTGCTTTGATTAGCAGGCACTTGTCGGGGCACACGCGCGCGTGTCGGTTTCCAAACCGCACCCAGCATGCGCACCCCGCGCACGCGCTTAACACCCACCACTAAATAACTAGAGCCGAAAATCGGCCACCAGCGCGGCCCCAGGCGTTCCATCCAAGAGAAACGCTGCAGCCAAGCGGGGCTGGAAACGGCAGGGACATAGCAACCAAAGCGCACAATTTCCACTTCAAAATCGAGCAAGCGTAGCCAATCGCGCAAGCGCCAGTAGCCGATGTATTCACCGGCGACCGGCAAATAGCCCTGGCCCGGCCATCGTCCGCCAGTCAGGCTCTCCCATAGACGAGAACGCGCCTGGCGCAGCGCCCACAAACCCACTGGATTAAAGCCGCAAATCAGTACCCGACCCTGGGGCACCAACACCCGCTCTACCTCGCGCAAAGTGGCATGGGCATCCATGCTCAACTCCAGGCTGTGCGGCATTAAGACCAAGTCCAAGCTGGCGGCCGGGAAAGGCAAGGAGGAAAAATCAGTGATTAGTGCGGGGGTGGGGCCAGTGGCCGCTTGGGCCCCTTGAAATGTTGGCGCGTGCTGCGCCATCACGACGTCTTCCGAGCTTGGCCCGGATTGATGCAGGTCGCCTCTTTGTGCATGGGTCAAAGTTGATGACACTTCTACTGCCTCAGGCCCTGCCAAAACGTCGGGCGCCTCTTGCACTGCCAGCCAGCGGTGCGGCATGCGGTTGTGTTCTAGGCCGTGCAATTGCGGCATTCCCAGCTGCAAAGCATGAAAGCCAAACATGTCTGAGACCAGCGCATCAACTTGGCCTTGCTCCCAGGCCAGCATATAGCGACCGGCATCGGTTTGGAGCCAATCTTGCAAATCTATAATCTGGTCGCTCATGACATTGTTTTCGCTACCCGCTCTGCCCACGCTGATTTTTTGGATGTCCCAAGACGCGTCGGCCAGTAAGCCGCCAGCCCATCTTCCATCCCAAGACGCTACTGCGCAGCAAGCCGCCGCGAAGTCCGGCGCATTCTAGTCAGCCCCCATTGCCCCTTTACATGTGTAACTACCGCGCTCGAGTCCTGCGCTTGCTCACCAACTTGCTGCTGCTGGGCTGGGTGACCGCCACAGCGGCAGGGCAAGCCCCGGCCATTCTGCAACCGCTGGAGATGCAGGAAAGCAAATCCCTGTCCGTCGCCGATACCGCTACCCCCACCGATTTATGGGAGCGCATACGCCGAGGCTACGCCATGCCCGACCTGCAAAGCAATCTCGTGCGCGACCGCGAGCAGTGGTACAGCACACGGCCCGATTACATTTTTCGCATGACCGAGCGCTCGCGCAAATACCTATTTCACATTGTCGAAGAGCTGGAAATGCGCAATATGCCTACCGAACTGGCTTTGCTGCCTTTCGTCGAAAGTGCGTTTAACCCGCAGGCTGTCTCCAGCGCTAAAGCGGCAGGCATGTGGCAATTTATGCCGGCCACGGGCAAAAGCTTCGAACTCAAACAAAACGTGTTTCGCGATGACCGCCGCGACGTACTGGCTTCCACCCGCGCTGCGCTGGACTATCTGCAAAAACTCCACGGCATGTTTGGCGACTGGCACCTGGCGCTGGCGGCCTACAACTGGGGTGAAGGCAGCGTGGGACGGGCCATAGCGAAAAACCAGCGCCTGGGCCTGCCCACTGGCTATACCGACCTGGGTATGCCGCAGGAAACACAGTACTACGTGCCCAAACTGCAAGCGATTAAAAACATCGTGGGCCAGCCGGAAAATTTCGGCGCCCAGTTACCCGATATCGGCAACCATCCCTATTTCAAAACCGTGAGCATCGTCAATGACATTGATGTGGCCATGGCGGTCAAGCTCTCGGGCGTGCCATTAGACGATTTCAAGGCGCTCAATCCTTCGGTGAATAAGCCCGTGATCATGGCTGCCGGCACCCCGCAAATTCTGCTGCCCTGGGACAACGCCGATGTGTTTGAAAAAAACCTACAAGAGTTCAAAGGACCACGTTTAGCTAGTTGGACGGTCTGGGTAGCTCCGTCCACCATACGCATTACCGAAGCAGCAAAGCAAGTGGGCATGGCTGAATCCCAATTGCGCCAGGTCAACAACATACCGGCGGGCATGCTGATCAAAGCGGGTTCAACGCTGTTGGTGCCCCGTGCAGCCAACTCGCAAAAAGATGTGAGCGAATCGGTTGCCGACCGCGGGCAAGTGACGCTTACCCCGGAAATGATCCGCGTGCGCAAGTCCATACGCGCTGGCAAAGCCGATACCGTGGCGACATTGGCCAAACGCTTGAATGTCAGCCCGGCCAACTTAGCCCAATGGAACAAAGTGCCAGCCAATGCCAAATTCAAACCGGGCCAGGCCTTGGTGATTTTTGTGAACGTGCCTGCAAGTTCCGCAGGCAAACTCAGCGGCAAGCCTAAAGCGGTAATTAAAACCGCGCCCAAGCCAAGCAGCAAAAAACCGTCCGAGAAGCAACAGAAAAAATAGGCGTGCGCCGCGCCGAAGTCTTTTTAAGCGCCAGTTGCGCCAGAAAAAAGAATCGCGATGTTGGTGGCTAGTGCCAAGGCCCAAGCCAGGCTGCGCGCATTGGCTTGGTCGGTGACATACAAAGCGACATACACCAGCCGCAGAGCCACAAAGATCAGGGCCAGCATATCCAAGCGCGCAGCGTCCGCGCCTGCATGCTGCGCCAGAGCTACTGCGCCAATGAAAAACGGCAGGGATTCAAAACAATTGGACTGCGCTGCATTGGCCCGCGCACGCCAACCGGTTTGGCCTGCCAACCACAGACGCGGCATGGCGTTGTCATAGCCGCCTTCCTGCACCGGCTTGCCAAAGCCACTCGACTTGGCCATACCAGCACAAAGTATGGGCATGATCGCAGCCAAAAGCACACACCAATGCAACACAGAAAAAGTAAAAGCTGTCATATATCCCCCTAAAAAAATAAAAACCAGCGCTTAGCGCCGATCCACCAAAGCATGGGCAATCGTGCCCAAGTCCACATATTCCAGCTCACTACCCACCGGCACACCGCGCGCCAGGCGCGTCGGATTGAGGCCCTTGGCGCGCAAACCTTCGGCAATCACGTGGGCAGTGGCCTCGCCCTCCGCAGTGAAGTTGGTCGCCAAAATCACCTCGCGCACAATGCCGTCGCAAGCGCGCACAAATAATTTATCCAAACCCAATTCATGCGGGCCGATGCCATCGAGCGGACTGAGTTTGCCCATCAACACAAAGTAAAGGCCTCGGTAGGCGCCCGTGCGTTCCATGGCCGCTTGGTCGGCGGGCGTCTCCACTACACACAACTGCGTATGGTCGCGCCGGGTGTCCAGGCAGGTGGCGCACACCTGGTCCTGGGTAAAAGTGTGGCAGCGTTCGCAATGGCGCACGTTATCGCTAGCCTCTTGCAAAGCGCGCGCCAAGGCCTGCGCACCAGGCCGGTCGCGTTGCAGCAAATGAAAGGCCATGCGCTGTGCCGATTTGATGCCCACGCCGGGCAGACGCCGCAAGGCCTGAATCAGTGCGTCCAGCGCATGCGCGTCAGACATGGCGCCATGCCCTTGTTTGCAATGGCATAACGCTTTAAAACGGAAGCTTCATGCCTGGCGGCAGGCCAGCAGTGATCTTGGCCATCTTCTGTGCCGAGGTCTCCTCAGCCACACGCAACGCCGCGTTGAAAGCTGCAGCGACCAGGTCTTCCAGCATGTCTTTATCGTCGGCCAGCAGGCTCGGGTCAATGGTGATGCGTTTGACCTCGTGCTTACATGTCATGGTGACCTTGACCAGACCGGAACCGGACTCGCCACTGACTTCAATAAGGCCCAACTCGTCCTGGGCTTTTTTCACGTTGTCTTGCATAGCCTGCGCCTGCTTCATCAGGCCGGCGAGTTGTCCTTTATTGAACATCAAATTTCCTTATAGGTGTGCAGTAAAAACCGAAAGAAGTCATGCGATGGAGGGGTGCGCATGCGCTACAAAGGCCGGATGCTACCGGGAACAATTTTCGCCCCAAAGTCGCGCATCCAGCTTTGGACCAAGGGGTTACCGTGGATGATGCTCTCGGCCGCCTGCTGGCGCTCGGCGCTAGCACTGGCATTGCGACGCGCCGGGCTGTCGCTGACGCGCCCCACCTCTACTGCCAGCGCAACCGCAAAGCCTGCGTCTTGCAGCGCTTGGCTGAGCCGATCGCGGCTACCCGCCTGGTTGAGCGACTCGCTCTCGACCCGCAAAATCCACTGATCTTCGTCGCGCCCGATCAGCTGCGATTGCAAAGCCAACTCGCGCGCCAACGCGTTAACCGCCTGCGCCTGTACCAGGGACTGCACGGTTTCATGCCAAAAAGCCCCGTGCTCACTTTCTGCAAAGCCGACCACCGAGCGACTTTGCGTCTGGTCCAGGCGGCTTTCCTGCTGTACCCGCATCGGCACCCCCACCACGCGGTGCGAGGCGCCGCTTTTTTCTGTGGACTGCGACTGCGATGGAGCGAGGGATGGCTGAGAAACGTGCGCTGGCTTAGCGTGGTCCAGATCGGCGCCATGGTGTGCGTCCTGGTCATGGACCGCCAGCAATTGACCCGGCGGCAACTCAACGGCAGGAAAAGAGTAAGCGGTAGCCTCAGGCTTAGCGCTAGGCGTGGCGGCAGTACTGGTGCTGGCAATATCGGTCAAGCTGGCGGCGGCGCCAGGGCTGTTGGCTTGCCCCAATAGCGGGTTTGGGGATTGGAGCCCTTGTGCCCCGCCAAGCGATGGCAATGGCGTTGTTAGCGCAGGCGTGGGCGCTGCAACGCGTCGGGAGTCAGAATCAAGGGCGATTACTCGCTCAGGCGTGGATTGCAGGCTTTTTTTTTCCGCCGCCCGTGGCCCGGCCTGCAATGTTGCGTCAACGGGCTTGAAAGCTAGCAAACGCAACAGCACCATCGTCAGCGCGGCATATTCATCCGGCGCCAGGCCTAAATCACCCCGACCGTGCAGGCAAATGCTGTAGAGCAACTGGGTTTCATCGGCGGGCAGCAAGATGGCCAGGCGGGCCATGTCCGCCTCCTGCGGGTCGCTACTGTCAGTCGTAGCGGCCTCACCCATAGATTGATAAACCGCCATTCGGTGCAAAACGCTGGCCATTTCCTCCAGCGCCGAAGCGGCGTTCAGGCCTTGCAAGCGCAGACTTTCCACGGTTTCCACCACTTTGCGCCCTTCACTAAGGGCCAGCGCTTCGATCAAGGCAAACACATAAGACCGATCCACACTGCCCAGCATTTGCCGCACCGTGGCCTCGGACACCTGACCGGCGCCAAACGCGATGGCCTGGTCGCTCAGGCTTAATGCGTCGCGCATAGAGCCGCGCGCCGCACGCGCCAGCAAATGCAAAGAAGGCTTGTCAAAGGCCACCTGTTCTGCGCCCAGCACCTGCTCCAAATGATCAAAAATAGTTTGTGGCGCCATGGGCCGCAAATTAAATTGCAGGCAACGCGAGAGCACCGTTACCGGCACTTTTTGCGGGTCGGTAGTGGCCAACACAAATTTCAGGTAATCCGGGGGCTCTTCCAGTGTCTTGAGCATGGCGTTAAACGCATGCCCCGTGAGCATATGCACCTCGTCGATCATGAAGACCTTGAAGCGCCCTTGCACGGGCTTATAAACGGCTTGTTCTAGCAGCGCCTGTACCTCATCTACGCCCCGATTGGACGCTGCGTCTAGCTCGGTGTAATCGACAAAGCGACCCGCATCGATGTCGGAACAAGCCTGGCAGACGCCGCAAGGGGTGGCGGTAATGCCGCCCTGCCCGTCCGCCCCCTGGCAATTGAGAGATTTGGCCAGGATGCGCGAAACCGTAGTTTTGCCCACACCCCGCGTTCCCGTAAAAAGATAAGCGTGGTGCAGCCGTTGCGTAGAGAGCGCATTACCTAGGGCTTGCACCACATGGCCCTGGCCCACCATTTCCGCAAAATTGCGCGGTCGGTATTTGCGGGCAAGAACCAGATAAGACATGGCGGGATTCTACGGCGGCCCCGCCCTGACATGCTTACGCTGCCAGACTGTGTCAATCCGTTATATTGCATCCTATGAAATACGGAGCCACGCCATGAATATGCCCGCACCCGCCTCGCTGATGATGAGCGGCGATGAATACCGCGAATCACTGCGCCGCTACCGCCCTCGGGTTTTTTTGGACGGCCATTTGGTCGAATCCGTGGTGGATGAACCCGGTTTTGCACCGGGCATGAATGCCATCGCGCTGACTTATGACTATGCGCTTAAAGCCCAGTACGCCAAGCTGATGACCGCAGTGCAGCAAAGCAGCGGCAAAACGGTCAACCGGCTCACCCATATCAACACCAGCGCCGGTGACCTGCTTAACAAATTAGAAGCCGTTCGCCTGGTGTGCCAGGAAACGGGTTGTGCCCAGCGCTACCTGACGCATGACGCGCTCAACGCCATCGGTCAGGTCAGCGCCCGCATCGATGACGCCAAAGGCAGCACCGAACACAGCGCGCGTTTTCTAAACTATATGCACCGCGTGCAAGACCAAGACCTGACACTGGGCGTTGCCATGACCGATGCCAAAGGCGACCGGGGACTGCGCCCGCACCAGCAAGGCAACAGGGACAGCTATGTCCATATCGTGGACTACCACGCCAAGCACAACGGGCAGCATGGCATCCTCATTTCTGGCACCAAAGCCATCGTCACTGGCGCGCCCTACATGCATGAACTACTGGTGATGCCCTGCCGCAACATGGGCCAGGCCGACGCCGACTTTGCGGTCTGCTGCGCCGTGCCGATTGATGCACCGGGACTAACCATCATCGCCCGCCCCGCCGGCAGGCCCGGCGAGCCCGAACACGGCGCCGCCTTATTCAGCAGCAAATATGGCCAAAGCACGGCGGTATGCCTGTTTGACAACGTCTTTGTGCCTATGGAAACCGTGTTTTACGCGGGCGAATGGGAACACTCCGGCTATTTGACCTACAGCTACGCCACCCACCATCGCCATACCTGCATCGGCGCGCGCGCCGGTTTTGGCGATTTACTGATTGGCGCAGGCGCATTGATGTGCGAGGCCAATGGCTTTGACCCCGGCCAGGAAAGCCATTTGCGTGAACAAATGGTGGAGCTGATTACCATCACCGAAAGCTTTTACGCCTGCGGCGTGGCCGCTAGCGTGTATGGCAAAGAAGACCCGCACAGCCACAGCTTTGTACCCGATGCGGTGTTCTCCAATATCGGCAAACTCCTGCTGGCGACCAAAATCTATGACATGCACCGCATCGCCCACTACGTTAGCGGCGGGCTGATCGTCACCCTACCTGGCCCGGACGAAGACCATAACCCCGAGACGGGTGCCAAGCTCAGTGAGGTGCTGCGTGCCAACCCGGACGTGCCTTACGAGCAGCGCATACAAACCGCGCGCTTTATCGAAGACCTGACCGCCGGTTACCAGGGTGGCTGGTATTCGGTCATCAGCCTGCACGGCGGCGGCTCGCCTGCGGCCATGAAGCAAGAGATTTACCGCAACTACCCCATAGGCTCCAAAGTGGAGTTGGTGGAACGCTTGCTCGAGCGCGGTATTGCCGCTGACGGCTCTGCCGCCCCCGCACCACACGACCCGGCACGCCCCATCACCCAAAACCGCCAACCGGGCAAATGCTGCGATACCGGCTGCACTGTGCCAGGCACGCCCCTGATGGTCGATTTGCCCACGCTAGAGGCGACGCTGCCTTCCAAACGCGTGGGGCCCAAACCCTGAAGCTTGAGCCCCGGAATCTATGCGCTAAACGCCTTTCGCAGCCTTACGCTTGGTCTTTTCCTTGGCCTTGGATTTTTCTTTTTTCGGGGACTTCGCCGCCCGTTTGCCGCTGACATCCCGCGACCAAAGCGACCTTGCATCCTTAGCTGGTGGGTCCATGAATGCATCACCGAAATCGCCCGGACCGGGCTCGGGCAAAGGGCGTCCGCTGTCGCGCCACTCCACTGCCGCGGGGAAACCAAAGGTTTGCGCATAGCGCTTAAACCACAAACCCTCGGGTGAATGGCGGGTGATGCCGTCAAACACATTGGCAAACATTTGTGTCTGCTCCAGGCCCATGGCATCTATAGCCTGATTGATCACTAGCTTGTTCATCATCAACTGGTTTTTCGGCACACCGGCCATGCGCTCGGCCAACTGCTGCACAACGGCATCAAGTCTGGCAAGGGGCGCCACGTCGGTTGCCAAGCCCCATTCAAAAGCCTGCTTGCCGTCGATCAAATCGCCAGTCAGCATCATGCGCTTGGCGCGCATCGCGCCCAGCCGATAGACCCACATCGCAGGGCTGGGGCATCCCCACACACGCACCGGCATGTAGCCAATGCGCGCTTTATCTTCCATCACGATGAAGTCGCAGCAACTGGCAATGTCGCTACCGCCTGCCGCCGCAAACCCATGTACACGCGCGATCGTGGGCTTGTACGAACGCCACAAACTCATAAAGTCTTCGGTGTTGCGCTTCATGAATTTGTAGTCAATCATCGGGTCCCAGGGCATGGGCTGCGTGATGACGTTGGTGGGGTCGCCCTCGGCATAGTGTTTCAGGTCATAGCCGGCGCAAAACGCATCGCCCGCGCCACGCAACACAATCACATG
>CANJXV010000033.1 GCA_947478935.1 Comamonadaceae bacterium | reverse complement strand
CATCATGGGCCGCACGATTTGCGCGCTGGGCGACGCGGCGGCTATGCCGGTGCGCGGCATGCTCAAGCATTTCCGGTCCGAATTTGAACACCACATAGAGCACAAGACCTGCGTGGTCGGTGCCTACGTTTGATCGGTGCAGCACCATGGTTGAAATCGAACTTGACGGTAAAAAAGTAGAAGTGCTTGAAGGCAGCATGGTGATGCATGCCGCTGAAAAAGCCGGTACCTACATCCCCCATTTCTGCTATCACAAGAAGCTGAGCATTGCGGCCAATTGCCGCATGTGCTTGGTCGATATTGAAAAAGCCCCCAAACCTATGCCCGCCTGCGCTACGCCGGTGACCAATGGCATGGTGGTTCACACCAAGAGCGACAAAGCCATCAAGGCGCAGCAATCGGTGATGGAGTTTTTGCTGATCAACCATCCGCTCGATTGCCCTATTTGCGACCAGGGCGGCGAATGCCAGTTGCAAGACTTGGCCGTAGGCTATGGCGGTTCCAACTCGCGCTACGATGAAGAAAAGCGCGTGGTGGCAATCAAAGACGTGGGCCCGCTCATCAGCATGCAGGAGATGAGCCGCTGCATCCATTGCACCCGCTGCGTGCGCTTTGGCCAAGAAGTGGCCGGCGTCATGGAGCTGGGTATGTCGCACCGGGGCGAGCATGCAGAAATCGAAACTTTTGTCGGGCAGACCGTGGATTCCGAACTCTCGGGCAACATGATCGACATCTGCCCCGTGGGCGCCTTGACCAGCAAGCCTTTTCGTTACAGCGCCCGCACTTGGGAGTTGTCACGCCGCAAGTCGGTCAGCCCGCATGATTCGACGGGAAGTAATCTGGTTGTTCAGGTCAAAAACAACCATGTCATGCGCGTGGTGCCCCTGGAAAACGATGCGGTCAACGAATGCTGGATTGCCGACCGCGACCGTTTTTCGTACGAAGCGCTGAGCAGCCCGGACCGCTTGCATACGCCCATGATCAAGCAGGGCGGCAAATGGGCTAGCGTGGATTGGCAAACTGCCCTGGAATACGTGGCCAATGGCCTCAAGCAAATCAAGAGCAACCACGGTGCAGAGGCGCTTGGCGCCCTGGTTAGCCCGCACAGCACCTTAGAAGAACTGCACCTCGCTACCAAGCTAGTGCGCGGCCTAGGCAGCGAGAACATAGACCATCGCTTGCGCAACCAGGACTTCACTGCCACCGATGGCGTTCGCTATTTGGGCATGCCCATCGCCGGTTTGTCCACCTTGCAGCGCGTGTTGTTTGTGGGTACCAATTTACGCAAAGAACATCCGTTGTTTGCCCTGCGCGTGCGCCAGGCGGCGCGCAGTGGTTGCGCGGTGCATGCGCTGCGTAGCGATACGGCCGATTGGGCGATCCCGATCGCGCAGGATATGCAAGCGCCTTCGCATGATTGGTTGCTCGACTTGCAATCGATTGCTGCAGCCGTGGCGCAGTTGGCCGAGACCAGCTGCCCCTATAGCGCTGCGGTCAACGACCAAGCGCTAGCAATTGCCAAGTCCCTGTTAGGTGGCGAGCGCAAAGCGGTGTTGCTGGGCAATGGCGCCGCACACCATGCGCAGGCTTCGGCCTTGCAAGCCGCTGCTGCATGGATTGCCGCATCTACCGGCGCAAGCTTTGGATTCCTGACCGAAGCGGCCAACACGGTAGGTGCGCAATTTGTCCAAGCCGAGCCTGGGCAGCGTGGCTTGCACGCCGGACAGATGCTGGGCGGCGCCCTTAAAGCCGTCTTGCTGCTCAACAACGAGCCCGAATTTGACAGCGCTGCCGGAAAAGCGGCATTGGCCCAACTAGCGCAGGCGCAAATGGTGGTTAGCCTATCGCCCTTCAAAGCCAACATGCAGTGTGCCGATGTGTTGCTGCCTATCGCGCCCTTTAGCGAAACTGCCGGTACCTTCGTCAATGCCGAAGGCCGAGTGCAAAGCTTCCATGCCGTAGTCAAACCGCAGGGTGAGGCCAGGCCCGTTTGGAAAGTTTTGCGCGTGCTGGGAAATATGATGAAGCTAGAAGGCTTTGCCCAAGAGTCCTCGCAAGATGTGCTTCACGAAATCTTCGCGGGCGCTGCGCCCGAGTACCTTAACACCGACCGCCTGAACAACGCCAGCACCCAGCCCACGCAAGCGGGCCCCGGCACACTGCCTTGCACCGCATCCATCTATCAGCTCGACGGCTTAGTACGCCGAGCCAGCAGCCTGCAAATGACGGCAGATGCCCGCTCCAGCGCTGAGGTGCATGCATGATCGACACGATTTACAACGCAGGCCTTCAAGCCTTCGCGGCCACTTGGTGGACGGTCGTAGTCTGGCCCGTGGTTTGGACCCTGATGAAAATCCTGGTCGTGCTTTTGCCATTGCTTGGCGCCGTGGCCTACCTGACGCTGTGGGAGCGCAAATTTTTGGGTTGGATGCAAGTGCGCGTCGGGCCTAATCGGGTGGGGCCTTTGGGCCTGTTGCAGCCGATAGCCGATGCACTCAAGCTGCTGACTAAAGAAATTTTGGTACCTGCAGCGGCTAACCGGGGCTTGTTTTTTATCGGCCCGATCCTGACCATCATGCCGGCGCTGGCTGCATGGGCGGTCGTGCCTTTCGGCCCTGATGTGGCCCTGGCCAATGTCAACGCCGGTTTGTTGTTTGTGATGGCGATTACCTCCATGGAAGTCTATGGCGTGGTCATCGCCGGTTGGGCGTCTAATTCCAAATACGCGTTCCTGGGCGCCTTGCGTGCTTCGGCGCAAATGGTGAGCTATGAGATCGCCATGGGCTTTTGCCTGGTCGTGGTCTTGATGGTGACGGGCAGCATGAATATGAGCGTCATTGTGGTCGAGCAGTCCAAAGGCCTGTTTGCCGATCAGGGTCTGGGCTTTTTGTCCTGGAACTGGCTACCGCTCTTGCCGATATTTGTGGTCTATGTCATCTCCGGCCTGGCCGAAACCAACCGCCACCCGTTTGACGTGGTCGAGGGCGAAGCCGAAATTGTGGCCGGTCACATGGTCGAGTACTCGGGTATGTCGTACGCCATGTTCTATCTGGCTGAATACGCCAATATGTGGCTTGTCTCTATCCTGGCAGCGGTGATGTTTTTGGGTGGTTGGCTCTCACCGGTGGCTGCACTTAACTGGATTCCCGGTGGCATCTGGCTGGGTCTGAAAACTTGCGCCATCGTCAGCTTGTTTATCTGGGTGCGTGCCACCTTCCCGCGCTTTCGCTATGACCAGATCATGCGTCTGGGCTGGAAAGTCTTTATCCCTGTCACCCTGGTCTGGTTGATAGTGGTCGGCGGCTGGATGCAGACCTCATTCAATATCTGGAAGTAAGGGACAGACATGCCAAGCATTGCTTACAAGCCCGCTGCCTTTTCGCTCAAAGACTTTTTGCTCAGCTTTTTGCTGATCGAACTGTTCAAAGGCATGGCGCTGACCATGCGCTACGCCTTCCGCAAAAAATTCACGGTCCAGTTTCCGGAAGAGAAAACGCCACTATCGCCGCGCTTTCGTGGTCTGCACGCGCTGCGCCGCTATGAAAACGGCGAAGAGCGCTGCATCGCTTGCAAGCTCTGCGAAGCCGTGTGTCCCGCGATGGCGATCACCATCGAATCAGATGTGCGCGAAGACGGTTCGCGTCGCACCACGCGCTATGACATCGACCTGACCAAGTGCATTTTTTGCGGCTTTTGCGAAGAGAGCTGCCCGGTGGACTCGATTGTGGAGACGCATATCCTGGAGTACCACGGCGAAAAACGGGGCGATTTGTACTTCACCAAAGACATGCTGCTTGCGGTCGGTGACCGTTATGAAGCCGAGATCGCTGCGGCCAAGCTGGCGGATGCCAAGTACCGTTAAGCGCCTGCAAGAAAGATTGCCACCATGAGTGTTACCACGGGTCTGTTTTACGCCTTTTCGGCGGTCTTGCTTGTTGCAGCGTTTAGAGTGATTACTGCCCGTAACCCGGTGCATGCCGCCTTGTTTTTGGTGCTCACCTTTTTCCAGGCAGCCATGATCTGGATGCTGCTCAAAGCCGAGTTCCTCTCTATCACTTTGGTGCTGGTGTATGTCGGCGCGGTAATGGTGCTCTTCCTGTTCGTCGTCATGATGATGGACATCAACGTCGAAAACCTGCGCGTCGGTTTTTGGAACCATTTTCCGCTGGCCGCTGCGGTGGGCGTAGTGATTGCGCTGGAAATGGCGGCGGTTTTGCTGGGTGGTTTTCGCGTGGTCGCTGATCCTGCAGCGGCAAATAACGTGGTGGGCGGTCCATCCAACACCCAGCAACTGGGCAAGTTGCTCTATACCGAATACATCTATCCCCTGGAAATTGCCGCTGCGATTTTGCTGGTGGCCATGATTGCCGCGATTGCCCTGACGCTGCGTGCGCGCAAGGACAGCAAGTATGTGAGCCCCGGCGACCAGGTGCGCGTCAAAGCGCAAGACCGCATGACCGTGCTCAAGATGGACGCCACGCAAGAAGCCCCCGCCCCTGTGCCCCCCGAGGCTGCGGCCACACCGGAGACCAAATCATGATGAATACCCTGACACTAGGCCACTTTCTGTCCCTGGGCGCAATGTTGTTTGCGCTTTCGGTGGTCGGCATCTTTTTGAATCGGCGCAATCTGATTGTGTTGCTGATGGCCATCGAACTTATGCTGCTTGCGGTAAATACCAATTTTGTCGCCTTCTCTCATTACCTTAACGACATGCACGGCCAGGTGTTTGTGTTTTTTATCCTGACTGTGGCCGCTGCCGAGTCGGCTATAGGCCTGGCGATCCTGGTGCTCTTGTTCCGGGCCAAGTCCAGCATCAGCGTGGACGAACTCAATACGCTCAAGGGTTAAGACAACGATGCAAGCAAGTCTCAACGCAGCCACGCTGCTAATCGTGCCGCTGGCCCCACTGATCGGCGCACTGCTGGCCGGTATTTTGGGTACCAAGTTCGGCGGCAACCGGATCGGGCGCACCCTGACCCATAGTCTGACGATTGCCGGAGTGTTGATCTCTTTCATCATCTCCGCGCTCACCTTGCAAGCCGTGGTCCAAAGCGGCGCGCGTTTGAACGAAACGCTATATACCTGGATGGTGGTGGGCGATCTGAAAATGGAAATCGGCTTCCTGATTGATGGCCTGACCGCCATGATGATGTGCGTGGTGACCTTTGTCTCCCTCATGGTCCACATCTACACCATCGGTTATATGCACGAGGACGAGGGCTACAACCGCTTTTTTGCCTATATCTCCCTGTTCACTTTCTCGATGCTGATGCTGGTCATGAGCAACAACCTCTTGCAGCTTTTCTTTGGCTGGGAGGCAGTGGGCTTGGTGTCTTATTTGCTGATCGGTTTCTGGTTCAACAAGCCCAGCGCTATTTTTGCGAACATGAAAGCCTTTTTGGTCAACCGGGTGGGTGACTTTGGGTTCATCCTGGGCATAGGCCTGATCGCCGCTTTCGCTGGTACGCTGAACTACGCCGAGATTTTTGCCAAGGCCCCCGATTTAGTAACTCTGACGCTGCCCGGCACCAGCTGGATGCTGCTGACGGTCGCTTGTATTTGTTTGTTTGTCGGCGCCATGGGCAAATCGGCGCAGTTTCCCCTGCATGTCTGGTTGCCCGACTCTATGGAAGGGCCTACGCCTATCTCCGCGCTGATCCATGCGGCCACCATGGTGACGGCGGGTATTTTTATGGTGGCGCGTATGTCACCCCTATTTGAGTTGTCGGATACCGCGCTCAATCTGGTAATGCTCATTGGCGCGATCACCGCCTTGTTCATGGGCTTTTTGGGCATCATCCAAAACGACATCAAGCGCGTGGTGGCATATTCCACGCTGTCGCAACTGGGCTATATGACGGTAGCGCTGGGCGCATCGGCTTATTCGGTGGCGGTATTCCATTTAATGACGCATGCTTTTTTCAAAGCCTTGTTGTTCCTTGGTGCAGGTTCGGTCATCATCGGCATGCACCACAATCAGGACATCCGCTGGATGGGCGGCGTGCGCAAGTACATGCCAATCACCTGGATCACTTCGCTGCTCGGTTCGTTGGCACTAATCGGAACACCATTTTTTGCCGGCTTCTATTCCAAAGACAGCATCATTGAAGCCGTGGCCGAAAGCCATTTGCCTGCTGCCGGGTTTGCGCACCTTGCGGTGTTGGCTGGTGTTTTCGTGACTGCGTTTTATTCCTTCCGTATGTACTTTCTTGTCTTCCATGGCAAAGAGCGCTACGACCAAAACCCGGACGCGCACCACGGCCACGCTGACCACGGCCATGGCGATCACTTCGACCATAGCCCGCATGAATCACCCTGGGTAGTGTGGCTGCCGCTAGTCATGCTGGCGATCCCATCGGTAGTGATCGGCTTTATGACCATAGAGCCCATGCTCTTTGGCGAATTTTTCAAAGACGCCATCGCGGTGGATGCCACACGCCACCATGCCATGAAGGAATTGGAAGAAGCTTTCCACGGCCCGGTGGCTATGGCGCTGCATGCACTTAGCTCAGCGCCTTTCTGGCTCGCGCTTGCTGGCGTCGTCACCGCTTGGTATATGTACCTCATCAACCCAACGGTACCTGCGGCCATCGGGCGCGGTCTGCGGCCTTTGGTGGTTTTGTTGGAAAACAAATACTACATGGACTGGTTCAATGAAAACGTACTGGCGCGTGGTGCGCGTCTGCTGGGCCATGGTTTGTGGAAGGGCGGCGACCAGGCCATCATCGACGGCTTTTTCGTCAATGGCTCCTGGAAGTTAGTGGGCTGGGTATCCAAGCGGGTGCGCGGCCTGCAGTCAGGGTACCTGTATCACTATGCGCTGGTCATGATTTTGGGCATTTTTGTCCTTATGACCTATTTCGTCTGGCTCAACAAATAAGGAAAAGAACCCATGGGATTGTTGAGCCTTGCTATTTGGACGCCAATTGTTTTTGGCGTCGTTCTCCTGGCCCTGGGCCGCGATGACCAGGCCGGTGCAGTGCGCTGGGTGGCACTGATCGGCGCGCTGGCCGGTTTTCTGGTGACCTTGCCTTTGTATACCGGTTTCCAACTCGGCACCGCCGAAATGCAGTTCGTTGAAAACAGCATGTGGATCGAGCGCTTCAACGTCAATTACCACCTGGGCGTGGACGGCATCTCGTTCTGGTTTGTGATGCTGACCGCCTTTATCAACGTGGTGGTGGTGATTGCCGGATGGGAAGTGATCACCCACAAAGTCAGTCAGTACATGGCCTCTTTCCTGATTTTGTCAGGCCTCATGATCGGCGTGTTCTGCGCTTTGGACGGACTCTTGTTCTACGTGTTTTTTGAAGCCACGTTGATACCCATGTACCTCATCATCGGAATTTGGGGCGGTCCCAACAAAATTTACGCGGCTTTCAAGTTTTTCCTCTATACCCTGCTGGGCTCGCTGCTGACTTTGGTTGCGCTGATTTACCTCTACATCACGTCCAATGGCAGTTTTGATATTGCCACCTGGCATGCCCTGCCGCTGGGCCAGACCGCGCAGACTGCCATCTTTTTTGCCTTCTTTGCGGCTTTTGCCGTCAAGGTACCTATGTGGCCCGTGCACACTTGGTTGCCCGACGTCCACGTCGAGGCGCCAACCGGCGGCTCTGCGGTGCTGGCGGCCATCATGCTGAAGTTGGGTGCTTATGGTTTCTTGCGCTTTTCCTTGCCGATTGCCCCTGACGCCGCGCATGAGTGGGCGGGCTTGATGATTACGCTGTCCCTGGTAGCGGTCGTCTATGTGGGTTTGGTGGCTATGGTGCAGCAGGACATGAAAAAACTCGTGGCCTATTCGTCGGTCGCGCACATGGGCTTTGTTACCTTAGGTTTCTTCATCTTTAGCGACTTGGGCATGGCCGGGGGCATTGTGCAAATGATTGCGCATGGCTTTGTCTCAGGCGCCATGTTTCTTTCCATCGGCGTTTTGTACGACCGCGTGCACTCGCGCGAGATCGCAAGCTATGGCGGTGTTGTCAACACTATGCCGCGCTTTGCAGCGTTTTCTCTGTTGTTTGCCATGGCCAACTGCGGCTTGCCCGGTACCGCAGGCTTCGTGGGCGAGTGGATGGTTATTTTGGCTGCCGTCAAGTTCAATTTCTGGATCGGCATGGCTTCGGCCAGCGCCTTGATTTTTGGCGCTGCCTACACCTTATGGATGTTCAAGCGTGTGTACCTAGGTCCGGTGAACAACCATCATGTCCAGGAGTTGCAAGACATCAACGCGCGCGAATTTTTTATGCTTGCCTTGCTGGCTGTTGCGGTGCTCTATATGGGCGTCAACCCCAAACCCTTTACCGATGTGATGGATGCCTCGGTGGCCGGTCTGCTTGCGCATGTGGCCCAATCCAAGCTGCATTGATAGCCGCGAATTGAGAAACACACCATGATCGACGAAATCAGCTGGATTGCCATTTTCCCCGAGGCTGTGCTTATGGCCATGGCCTGTGCTATTACCTTGCTGGACCTGCGTCCCCAAGGCCCGCTGCGCGGCTACACCTATACCTTGACGCTGATTACCTTGGGCATAGTGGCGGTGTTAGAAGGGTTTTTCGCCAGCACCGGCCTCACGCTTTACGGCTTTGGCAATATGGTGGTGGCGGACACCATGGCGGGCTGGCTAAAGTGTTTTGCCACCCTGGCGGTGATGGTCACCCTGGTCTATGGCCGCCCCTATGCTGGCGCACGCGACATGCTGCGCGGCGGCGAGTTGTTTACCCTGTCCATGTTCGCGCTGCTGGGCATGTTCATCATGATTTCGGGCAATAACTTCCTGATCATCTACATGGGCCTGGAGCTGCTGACCCTGTCCAGTTATGCTCTAGTGGCGCTGCGCCGCGATAACGCGCAGGCCGTCGAAGCGGCCATGAAGTATTTTGTGCTGGGCGCGATGGCCTCGGGCTTTTTGCTCTACGGTATGTCTATGCTTTATGGTGCTACCGGTTCGCTGGATATCAACGAAGTATTTAGCGCGATTTCCACTGGCCACGTGCGCCACCAGGTGCTGGTATTTGGCTTGGTGTTCATCGTATCGGGCTTGGCCTTTAAGCTCGGTGTGGTGCCTTTCCACATGTGGATACCCGATGTCTATCAAGGCGCGCCTACGGCAGTCACGCTGATGATCGGCGGCGCCCCCAAGTTGGCGGCTTTTGCCGTCACCATGCGCTTGCTGGTGGAGGGTATGTTGCCGCTGGCCATCGACTGGCAGCAAATGCTGATGCTGCTGTCAGTAGCCTCGCTGTTTATCGGCAACTTTGCCGCCATTGCGCAAACCAACGTCAAGCGCATGCTGGCTTTCTCCACCATCGCGCAAATGGGCTTTGTACTGATCGGTATCTTCTCCGGCGTGATCGATGGCAATACGATTTCTACCGCCAATGCCTACAGCTCGGCCATGTTTTATGTGGTGAGCTATGTGCTGACGACGCTGGCCGCATTCGGTGTCATCATGCTGTTGGCGCGGGAAGGTTTTGAAAGCGAAGAGATTGCCGACTTCGCCGGCCTGAATCAACGCAACCCTCTGTACGCCGGCGTCATGGCCGCCTGCATGTTCTCGATGGCCGGTATCCCGCCGCTGGTGGGCTTTTACGCCAAGCTCTCGGTGTTGCAAGCGCTGATCGCCTCGGGCCAGGCTATGCATATTGGCTTGGCGGTGTTCGCGGTGCTGATGTCGCTGGTAGGCGCTTTCTATTACCTGCGCTTGGTCAAAGTGATGTATTTTGATGCGCCAATTACGGCTAACGAGGTGGTGGCTGGTGCTGATGTACGCATTGTGCTGGCGCTCAACGGTGCCTTAGTTCTGCTGCTAGGTATTTTCCCTGCCGGCCTTATGGCTTTGTCGGCGCAGTCCGTTTTGCAGATGCTGGGCACTTGAACCCGCTTGTTTTTTTAGTCGGGTAGAAGGTCGTGCTGACGCCCATCTCCACCCCTATCGCCCAGTCCGATGAGGGTCTGCGCGAAATGCGCCAGAGCAGCGACAAACTCTTGTCTGGTCGCTTTCTGCAAGTCTTTGGCGACCAGGTGACGCTGCCTGACGGCAAAAGCACATTCCGTGAATACATTGTCCATCCCGGCGCGGTCATGGTCATCCCGCTGTTGGTCGATGACCAGGGCCAAACCCGCATCGTGTTGGAGCGTCAGTTCCGCTATCCAATGGGTCAGGTGATGATCGAACTGCCAGCGGGCAAGCGCGATGGACAAGAGGACTTGCTGCTTTGCGCCCAGCGCGAATTGCGCGAAGAAACCGGCTACAGCGCCACCCAATGGGCGCACGCAGGTGTGCTGCATCCGTGCATCTCGTATTCCACCGAATACATCGACATCTGGTTTGCAAAAGGCCTACAAGCCGGATCCAGCCAGTTAGATGCCGGTGAATTTTTAGAGGTTTTCAGCGCCAGCATGGACGAATTCTTTGCCTGGTGCCGCGATGGCCGCATCACCGATGCCAAGACCTTAACCGGCGCGCTCTGGCTGCAAAACTACCTCAGCGGCGCATGGCCGCTGCAATGGCAGGACGGCCCATGAAAGTGCTGGACTTGCAATGCGCCCAGGGTCACGGTTTTGAGGGTTGGTTTGGGTCGGAGGAGGACTTTCAGTCGCAGCAGGAGCGTGCGCTAGTGCAATGCCCTTTGTGCGGGGATGCCAGCATCAGCAAAAAGCTCAGTGCGCCGCGTCTCCATTTATCGCGTGCGTCCGTACCCGAGGCATCTGATCGGCCTGATCGTTCTGAGGAAAGCAACAAAGCCATGGCCGTCGCGGGCCCGCAAGATGCGGATATGGCCAGACGCTGGATGGAAATCGGCCGCCACCTCATGGCTAACACCACCGATGTGGGCCCACGTTTTGCCGAAGAGGCCCGCAAAATCCATTACGGCGAAGCCCCTGAGCGCGGCATACGTGGCCAAACCAGCGCCCGTGAAGCGCGCGAACTGATAGAAGAGGGCATAGGCGTCCTGCCTTTTGCGGTACCCGAGGCGCTGAAGGGGCCTTTGCAGTAGTTCGGTTTAGACGTTAAATTGCAGCGCTGCCAGCCCAGCATACACGCCGCCTCTGGCTACCAGTTGCGCATGCGTGCCCTGTTCTACCAGGCGGCCTTTGTCCAGCACCACGATCAGGTCTGCTTTTTGCACGGTGGCCAGGCGGTGCGCAATGACCAAGGTCGTGCGGTTGCGCATGGCGGACTCTAGGGCAGCTTGCACCATGCGTTCACTTTCGGCGTCCAGCGCACTGGTGGCTTCGTCCAGCAGCAATAGGGGTGGGTTTTTCAGCATGGCTCGCGCGATAGCAATGCGCTGGCGCTGGCCGCCAGAAAGGCGCAAACCGCGCTCCCCTAAAAACGTGTCATAGCCTTGGGGTAGGGTGCTGATAAATTCATGGGCAAAAGCCGCTTCGGCAGCTTGGCGTACGGCATCATCGCTTGCATCGGGCTGGCCGTAGCGGATGTTTTCTAGGGCGCTGTTGGAGAAAATCACCGCGTCTTGCGGCACGATGCCGATGCGCGCGCGCAAGTCACTAAGCGCCATGTCATGGGTGGCCACGCCATCTAAAGTAATGCGGCCTGACTGCGCGTCGTAAAAGCGCAGCAGCAACTGAAACACCGTGCTCTTGCCCGCGCCGCTTGGTCCGACGATGGCGACGGTTTGTCCGGCCTGGATGTCTAGCGAAAAACCGCAAAGCGCTTCTTGCAGTGGACGCGAAGGGTAATGAAAATTTAAATTCTCGAAACGCACTGCGCTGCCCGCCTGCGGCAAAGGCGCTGCGATGGGCTTGGCCGGTGACGCGATGGGTGAGCGGGTGTGCAATAACTCCATCAAGCGCTCGGTGGCGCCCGCAGCGCGTAACAAGTCGCCATAGACCTCACCCAGCACCGCGAACGCGCTGGCTAGCAAAATCACGTACACCACGGTTTGGCCCAGATCACCCGCCGTAATGCGCCCGGCGACCACCGCTTGTGTGCCCTGGTACAAGCCCCACAGCAGGGCGGCCGAGGTGGCGATGATGATGAAGCAAACCAATATGGAACGCGCGCTGATACGGCGGATCGCGGTGTCAAACGCCTGGCGGGTGGACAGCGTAAAGCGGTCTGACTCGCGGCCCTCTGCGGTATAGCTTTGCACCACAGGAATCGCATTGAGCACTTCGGCGGCAATGGCGCTGGAGTCGGCAATGCGGTCCTGGCTGGCGCGCGAGAGTTTGCGCACCCGCCGCCCAAACCAGACGCTGGGCATCACGATCAGGATCAGCACCAGCGTCACTTGCAACATCACGATCGGGTTGGTCCAGATCAGCACGCTCAATGCGCCCAGGCCTAGCACTGCATTGCGCAAGCCCATGCTCAGTGATGAGCCCACCACGGTTTGCACCAGCGTGGTGTCCGCCGACAGGCGTGAGAGCACTTCGCCGGTCTGTGTAGTTTCAAAAAACTCTGGGCTTTGTTGCAGCACATGGTGGTACACGGCGTTGCGGATATCGGCAGTGACCCGCTCGCCCAGCCAACTCACCATATAAAACCGCAGCGCCGAAAAAATACCCAACGCACTGGCCACGCCAAAGAGCAAAGCAAAGTGCTCGCGCATGGCCACCATTTGTTCGCCCTTGTCCTGGCGCACCAGGCCGTCGTCGATCAGCATGCGCAGCGCCACTGGGAATGCCAGCGTGGCTGCTGCCGCCATGACCAAAAACACCAAAGCCAAACCGATGCGGCCCCGATAGGGTGTTAAAAACGGAATTAGACCGGTCAGAGATTTGGGGCTTTGGGATTTAGGGCGTTCGGTCGTCATGGGCTGCTAAGTGAGGCCAGCGGGCGCCGCTGCAAGTGCGCCCGAAAGCCCTATTGTCGCAGGGCTTGTTATCGCCCCAAGCGCCAGCGGCGCTGCCGTTCATAGCGGCCTAGCGCACAGGCTCTCCATCGCCGCAAGCCCGGTAATTACAGGCGCAGCGGCGACGCGTAGCCGGTCATCTCTAGGTAGCCGCGGCCCACCAGGCGCTGGTTGCTGTCGAACACCTCGCACAAGCCCTCCCAGTAGATGGCGCCCGTGGAGTTGCGGCTGTCCAGCTCTTGGGCTTCAAACACGGCTTTCACGGTGTAAAAGTCGGCGGGAGTGCGTACCAGCCAATGCACCGGGTAGCGTGCCTGACTGCGCGGGCTTTTCCACCACTGGGTGGGTTGAAATACCGCTTCGCCCCTCGCAAAGGTGTAGAGCGTGCTTGCGGCGCGGTAGGACCCGCCATCCCAAACGGCGCCCCCCGCCTTGTCCCGCAACTGAAACGCGGTCAGCGCGCTGCCGTCCAGCATATTGATGCCAATCCAGTCCCAGCCCACCGCCCCCGGGGGCAGTAGGGCGTCGCTCCACTCATGGTCCAGCCAGGCCAAGCTGCCCACGCCCGCCGCGCGGCTGCGGCCTTGCAGACGGATTTGCCCTTGCACCGCCATCTGCGGCAGGCTGTAGTAATAGCTGAAATGCTCAGGCGAGGGACCTTTGCGCGAAACGCCGTTCTTGCCTTGGAGCAGCACGGGCTGGCTGTCTGAAAAATACAAATCCAAGGCAAAGTTCTTGCCTTGCACCTGCGCGCGCAAGCGCCCGTCGCTCTGGCGCATCAGAGACCAGTCTTGCAGCAGCAGCCCGGTTTCGTTGGTCTGCGCCCAGGCCTGGTCTGCCGGGTTGCTGCCAGCGGGCATGCCAGACCAGCGGGCTATGCGTTGGTCACTGGTTAGGGTTTTGCTGGTCACATCGCTGACGGCTGCGTGAGCAAACAGCAGGTGCTTGGCAGCCAGTGTGGATCCAGACTGCTGCGTGGAGGCTACTTTGCTGCGGAAAAAGGTGACTTGAAAGCCCAAAGCGGCAGGCGCATCATCCGCTTGTACATAGCCGGTGATGTACCACCATTCGGTTTGAAAGTTCGGGTGGGTTCCAAAGTCACGGGGGAAGCGCAGTGGCAGCTGCAGACTTTCCGTAGAACGCGTGGACTTTTCGCTGCTTGCGCGGCTGTCTTGGCCCGCTTGTGCTAAGCCCGTTGCACCGACCCAACTCGCTAATGTTTGCAGTGCAATTCTGCGAGAAAGTATTAACGCCCCGTAATGATTCACCAATCCTCCTTTACCGCCATCACCGCATCGCGCCCAGCGGCGGCGCGGCCTGCTAGCCAGGCAGTTAGGGTGCCTGCGGAAATAACGGTTGCGGCTAGCACCAGCAGGCGCAGCATCGGCACTTGCATATCCATGCTCCAGTGAAAGCTTTGGGGGTTGACCACGTAGACCAGCACCGCGGCTACGGCTAGGCCTAGCGCCATGCCGGCGATGGCGCCCAGCGTGGTCCAGGCGGCGCCTTCCAGCGCCAGTACTTGCAGCACTTGCGCGCGCGTGAGGCCCAGATGCAGCAGCAGCCCAAACTCTTTGCGCCGCGCCAGCACCTGCGCGCT
>CANJXV010000032.1 GCA_947478935.1 Comamonadaceae bacterium | reverse complement strand
GGGCTGTGCCAAGTTTTTGGACGGTGACTTTGCATGGGGTCCGCTGGCGCTCGCTGATGTAGAACTTGGCGCCTTAACAGCGTCTGACACCACCGTACAACTGGTCGGACATTCCGACTACGACCAGTTTCAAAGTCAATGCTCATCCGGGGGCAACCCCATCATCACCGCCCGCGACTTGGGTGCGAAAGGGATTTTGGGCGTGGGCTTGAGCAAGCAAGACTGCGGCAGCGCTTGCGAGCTGCAAGGCCGCCGCAGCGCGCGCAACGGCAAATATTTTGCTTGCATTAACGCAGCCTGCAGCGCGGTGACAGGCACCACACTGGCTATTGATAAGCAACTACAGCATGTCATAGCGCGCTTTCCCACGGACAACAATGGGTTTGCTATCCAAATGGACAGCGTGCCCAGCGGCGGCTCGGCCACTGCTTCCGGAAAAATGATTGTCGGTTTGGGTACGCGGACCAATAACCAGTTTCCCTCAATGCAGGTATTGCCCACTACCAGCCAGGGCTATCTTTATGGCACGCTGAGCAGCAACAGCGCAGCGCTCAGTCGCAGTTATTCAAGTACGTTTATGGATACCGGCTCCAACGGGATTTTTTTCGACGCGCTTGGTATACCCAGCTGCACCTATCCCAACGACAGCGGCTTTTATTGTCCGCTTTCGGATATTGTGTTTAACGTGTTGCTTGGTAGTGTGGGCGCTGCGCAAGCTAAGGGCAGCTTTACGGTCACCAATGCTGCTGCGATATTTCAAAAAGGTAATGCGGCGCTACCCACATTGGGTGGGTCTCTCTATTCCTCGGGTCTTTTAGACCTAGGGCTGCCATTTTTCTACGGCAAAACCGTGGTCATAGGAATTGAAGGAATGCCGGCAACCGGAGTGGGCGCCAGTAAAGCGACCGGGCCGTTTTACGCCCTATAGCACTTTGCCGCATTGCACCAGTCGATCAGCCCGCTCGGGCTAAGGCCAGCGCCACTTCCTTTACCAACGCCGGGCCTTGGTAAATCAGGCCGGTGTAAATCTGCACCAAGTCAGCCCCGGCTTGGCGTTTTTCCAGCGCGTCTTGCGCGCACAGAATGCCGCCCACGCCGATGATCGGGTAGTTCGGTCCTAGGGCGGCGCGCAGTTGGCGGATCACCGAATTACTGGCTTGCCGCACCGGGGCGCCCGAGAGCCCGCCCGCTTCGTCCCCATGCGGCAGGCCGCGCACTGCGTCGCGGCTGAGGGTAGTGTTGGTGGCAATCACGCCGTCAATGCCGTGGCGCATCAGGGTAGCGGCGATCACGCTGATTTGGTCTGGCTCCAAGTCCGGCGCAATTTTTAGGAAGATGGGGGTGCGCTTGGGCAGTTTGTTGCCCGAGTCGTCAAACACCGCGTGGTGCTGCGCCAAGGCTTCGCGTCGCTGGGCGATAGCCCAGAGCAGGGCATCGAGCGCCGCGTCGCTTTGCAGGTCGCGCAGGTTTTTGGTGTTCGGGCTGGAGATGTTGATGGTGACGTAGTCCGCATGCCCATATACGCCGTCCAGGCACGTGAGGTAATCGTCGGTGGCGCGCTCTATCGGCGTGGCTGCGTTTTTGCCGATATTGAGGCCGAGCAGCAGGCCGGGGTGCCGTGCGCGGCGCAGCTGCGAGGCCTGCACATTGGCCACAAAGGCCTCTAAGCCGCCGTTGTTAAAGCCCATGCGGTTGATCAGCGCTTGGGCCTTCTCTAAGCGGAACATGCGTGGCTTGGGGCTGCCGCTTTGCGCCAGCGGCGTGACCGTTCCCACCTCCACAAAGCCAAAGCCCATGGCGCCCAGAGCGTCAATACAGCGGGCATTTTTATCCAGTCCGGCTGCCAGGCCCACCCGGTTGGGAAAGCGCAATCCTGCAATGCTTACCGGGTCTGCCACCTGCGCTTGGGAGTAGGCCAGTTGCAGCGGCGTGCCCTGGGTGCGGGCCAGGGCTTGCAGTGTGAAGTCGTGCGCGGCCTCGGCATCCATGCCAAATAAAAAGGGGCGTACCAAGCCATAGGGCACCAGAGACATCGGATAATTCCTCTTGATAATCACTACACCAGCGCACATTGTCCCCCATGGTTTCTATGTCCAATTCCCAGGTCCCCGCAGCCCCCAACACCCGTGCCTTGACGCAGGACGAACTTAAAACCCTGGTCGCGCAGGCCGCCTTGGAATACGTGGTGCGCGGACAATGGGTTGGTGTGGGCACCGGCTCGACCGTCAATAAATTTATAGAAGCCCTGGGCAGCATTCGCCACGAAATACCCGGTGCGGTGTCGAGTTCGGTGGCCAGTACCCAGCGCTTGAGGGCTCTGGGTATTGATGTGCGTGATGCCAACGAGGTCGAGCGCTTGGCGGTGTATATCGACGGCGCCGACGAGATCGACGGCAAGGGCTACATGGTCAAAGGCGGCGGTGCTGCCCTAACGCGCGAAAAAATCGTGGCTGCGCAATCAGACCGCTTTGTCTGCATTGCTGATGCATCTAAGCGGGTGCCGGTATTGGGCACATTCCCCTTGCCGGTGGAAGTTATTCCTATGGCCGGCGCGCGCATCATCCGCCAGTTTGCCGCCATGGGTGGCCGCGCCACCATCCGCATGGCCGGCGATAAGCCTTTGGTAACGGATAACGGCCAGCGCTTGATAGACGTTTTCGGCTTATCGATCACCGACCCTTTGGCCTTTGAGGCCGAAGTCAGCCAATGGCCCGGCGTGGTTACCGTAGGCGTGTTTGCTTTTCAGAGAGCGAATATTTGTTTATTGGGCACCGATACGGGGGTGCAAACCCTGTGTTTTGATTAAGTCCTGAACTGGCCTATCGGCGGGACTATGGCCTGCGCAGCTTGCGCCTTTGCGGTCTTAGACTTTCACGTTGGCAAAGGTGGCATGTTTGTGCATATTCATCGCCACGACCACGCGCTTACCTTCGGTTGCTGGCACCTCGTGGGTCAGGATGCCGGGAAACATGACCAGCATATTGGGCTTGATTTGCAGCGGGTATTTGCCGGCAAACACGATAGGCGCGCTATTTTCGTGGGATTCTAGGTAAATGGAACAACTGAAATCCGAAGGGAAATGGTTGTGTGGAATGGTGTAGCTGGCCTGTTCGTAAATAATGCCCCAGCATTCGCTGATGATCATTTCCATGTTGAGGGCATCCAAGTCGGCCGATAGCAGCTTGCTTGCTTCTTTGCTAACTTGCAAGACTACTTGGATTAAGGGCGCAAATTTATCGGTCAGCAAATGGCTGCGCCAGGGGCTCATGTAAGTGGCTTTGACGTTAGAGGCGGGCGAGAGCGGGTGCGTCTCGCGCAATTCGTCTATGGCCATGCGTGCCAATTGCAAATGGGCCTGTAATGGCGACAAATCCGCCACAAACACCGGTATGTCGGCGTGAGCCATAAAGGGCTGAACAGCAATCATGTCAAAACAACCTCGCAATTACGGTGATGGAGCTTTTTGTGCGCTTGTTGGAAATCCCCTGCCTGTGCCGCTTATCCGCATAAAACGAATTTTTGCAAATGGCCACCAAAGACACCAATGATAAGAGCGATACTGATTTTAGGCGCATTGCGTGGGATGGGTGGCCAAGTGCAATGGGTGCTGTGGCGCTGGGTTGACCTGTATCAAGGGCCTGGCATTTTGCATGCCACCATGGGGTGGCTTTCCTGGTTCATGTCCCTCAAGCCTGTGTTTGATAGGCAAAAAAAAGCGGCCCGGTAGGGGCCGCATGCTCGCGATCAAAGTGGGCAAACTTATTTCTTAGGTGCGCGTCCGCCGCTCTTGATGCACTCGTCCATGGTTTTGAAGGCGGTGAAGTTTTTGGTTTGCGTAAAGCCTGCGCTGGTTTTATCGTGACAAATACCTGCGTTAGATTTTTTGACTTCCGGCGCTGCTTCGGTTTTCGCTGCGCTGGTAGCCGGTGCGGCAGCCGGTGCGGCTTTTGCAGCAGGTGCGCTGGCTGCAGGGGTTGCGGCTTTGGCAGCACCCGATGCGGCTGCATTGGTCTGGGCTTGGACGCTCAGTCCAGCAAGTGCGAATAGGGCAGCAATCAAAGAAGTTTTTAACATGGTTTCATTTCCGATGCATGGCGAAGTTGCCATGAGTCCTTAACGTTCGATGCGCCTGCGGGTTGACCCTGGCCAAAGCTTTACTTGCGCGACACACCATCCATCGATCGATGCTCAGAGGCGCCGTACGCTGCAAAACATGCCGTCCGCCCCGGGCGAATCAGCGTAGAGGCAACCTGGCTCCAACGCCACGATGCCCAGTAAGCCTGCCTTTTCTAATTGCGATAGCTTGTCCTTAAAACCAAAGCTTTCCCATACTTCCAGCTTCACGGTAAATGTAAAAGGCGCACCGGTTGCGAGTATGCGCATGATGTCGTCCAAGCAATGCGCACGCACATGGCCGCTGGTGAAAGTGCCGCAGCAGATGGCGCCTTGGTAAGCGCCATCGGCCAGGGGCAGTCGGGCGTTCAGGTCCGCGCAGACCAAATTGCGATAGCTCCCCTTTTCGCGGGCTACTGCCATCATCTCCGGTGAAATGTCGATGCCGTCAATCACCGCAAAGCCGCGCGCCGACAGTTCGCGTCCGGCCAGCCCGGTGCCACAGCCTAGGTCCAGCACAGGGTGGTCTCTCCCCGGCATCAAGGCCGCCAGCCTGTCGGCGACTAAGTGGGGTGACTGGTAATGCAAGCCCTCGAGCATCGTCTTGTCGTAGGTCCTGGCCCAATCGCGGTAAAGCGCCTGGGATTCTTCGTCGCTGGACAGGCCGTACGCACGGCGCAGCAGTTCTTGTTCGTTTTGAGGTAACGCGCTGGCGCTGGGGTCGGAGTGGCTCATGGAATGCATGCCTCGGGTAAGCGCCAAAGGGGAATCTTCAAGCACCGATAATGCCACGATGGCCTAGGCTACCCCTCTGTAAAAAGGCCATACGCGCTGAAACCCGTTGGTAGCGCTCCAAGGAAAAAACCCATGAAACGACGTACTCTTATTCAAAGCGCCGCTGCGCTGGCGCTGCCCGCAGGCGCGTTGCGGGCCGAGTCCGGATTTCCAGCCAAGACTTTGCGCTACATCGTGCCGGTGGCCGCCGGGGGCGGCAGCGATATGGTGGGCCGCACTGTCACCGAGCGATGGAGCCGCCTTTTGAAACAAAGTTTTGTGGTGGACAACATTGGCGGCGGCGGCGGCGTGCTGGCCTGCCAGGCCACCATGCGCGCCCCAGCCGATGGTTATACCCTGCTGCAAGGCTATGTCGCCACCCATGGCACCAGCCCAGCTACGCGCACACTGCCCTATGACGCAATCAAAGACTTCACCCCGGTGGGCATGATCGGCGGCACGCCCAACGTGTTGGTGGTCAATGCCTCCTTGCCGGTTAAAAACCTGAAAGAATTTTTGGATTATGTGAAGAAAAATCCGGGCCGCCTGAGTTATGGCTCGGCCGGGCAGGGCTCGCTGACACACCTGACCATGGAATTGTTCAAGCAACAGATTGGCTCTTTTATGGTCCACATTCCCTACCGCGGTGTGGCCCCGGCCTTTACCGACCTTATTGGCGGCCAAACGCAGGCCATGTTTCCTGGCTTGGCAGCTGCCATGCCGCATATCCGCTCCGGGCGGGTCAGGCCGTTGGCCGTGACGGGCGCTAACCGCCATTCCTTACTCAAAGACACGCCTACGCTGGACGAATCGGGCTTTAAGGGTTTTGACGCGCAGCAGTGGTATGGCGTGGTCGCTCCGGCGGGTCTGCCTGCCGATGTACTAAAAACCTTGAGCGATACCCTAACGCTGACACTGCAAGCGCCTGACATGGCAGAAAAGCTCTCAGTCGAGGCGATTGAACCGCGCCCCATGTCGCCCGATGCCTTTGGTAAATTTATCAAGGCCGATATCGCCCGCTGGACCCAATTGGCCAAAGAACGCAATATCCAGCTCGAAGGCTGAACGCCCACACTGCATCTCCCCGTTTCTAAGAAAGTGAACCATGGCCCGCAATACCCAGGTCAGTGCTGACCACCACGCCCCTCCCGTAACTCGCCTGCTGGCCGAACTGGTAGCCCAACAGCCCTCGCGCGGCTGGTCCGATGCAGTGGACCATGCGGCGCACCGCACTTTTCTCAATTGGTTGGGCTGCGCCGTTGGTGCCACACAGCATGAGTCGGTTAAGGCTGCGCTGGCGGCAGTGCGAGTGCTGCAACCTGCGCCCCAGGCCAGCGTGCTCGGACGCAATGAAAAAGTGGACATGGCCAGCGCTGCTTTGCTCAACGGGATCAGCTCGCACACCTTTGATTTTGACGACACCCACCTAAAAACAATCATCCACCCGGCCGGCCCCGTGGCCTCGGCCTTGCTGGCTTTGGCCGAACACCAAGGTAGCAGCGGACGCGCGCTGATCGACGCGCTGGTATTAGGTATTGATGTTTCCTGCCGCATCGGCAACGCCATGTACCCGGACCACTACGACCGAGGCTGGCATATCACCGGCTCTACCGGCAGCGTGGGTGCGGCTGCGGGTTGCGCGCGCTTGTTGGGCCTCAACGTGGACCAAACTGCCATGGCCCTTGGTATTGCCGCCTCGCAGCCCATCGGCATGCGCGAGCAATTTGGCAGTATGACTAAGCCTTTTCATCCGGGCGGCGCCGCGCGTGCTGGTTTGATGGCGGCGCTGTTGGCCCAGCAAGGCTTTACGGCCAGCCCGCGGGCACTGGAAGCGCCGCGCGGGATGATGCAAACCATCTCCACCAAAAACGACTGGTCAGAGATCACTGGCGAGCTGGGCCAGCGCTTTGAAATAGCGTTCAACACTTTCAAGCCGTTTGCCTGCGGCATCGTGGTGCATCCGGGTATTGACGGCTGCGCGCAATTGCGCGCGCAGGGCGTACGCCCTGAGCACATTGCGTCTTTAGAAATCAAAGTGCATTCGCTAGTGCTCGAGCTGTGCGGCAAAAAAGAACCGGTTGATGGTCTGCAAGCCAAGTTCAGCATCTACCACGGTTGCGCGGCGGGACTGACCTTTGGCTGTGCCGGCGAGGACGAGTTTTCGGATGCTGTGGTTACCCGCGCCGACATGGTGGCCTTGCGCCGCAAAGTGGTCGCCACTGTCGATGACAGCATTGACGAAGCAGCAGCAGACATCACCGCCGTGATGCAAGACGGCAGCCGCGTGCACGTGCGAGTGGAACACGCAATTGGTTCTTTGCAAAACCCGATGACGGATGCGCAGTTGGAAGCCAAATTCCACGGCCTGTCGGACGCAGTAATCGGCGCGGTGCGCAGCGCGGATTTGATCCAATCCGCCTGGGGCCTGGGCGATGCGCCGCATGTGCAGGCATTGATCGCACTGTCGCACGCTTAAATAATGGCAGCCATGGACAAACCGCATATCGTGGTGCTGGGCGATTCCGAGCAAGCGCTGCGCCGCTTGGGCGATTGGCAATCCATAGACCAGGCCGCGCGCGTGAGCGTTTACAGCCAACCATTGCAGGGCGCGGCCTTGTTAGCGGCCCTGCAAGAGGCCGATGTGCTGGTACTGCTGCGCGACCGCATTCCGCTGGATGCGCAAACCATTGCGCAATTGCCGCGCCTGCGCTATCTGGTGTTTACCGGCTCGCGCAACACAACGCTCGATGCTGCGGCCCTGGCGGCAGGCGGTATACCAGTGAGCCATACCGAATGGGGTCCTTCCAAAGAAAGCACCTGCGAATTGACATGGGCGCTGATACTCGCGGCCACGCGCCAATTGGCCGATTACAGCGGCTTGCTGGCCCATGGCCAGTGGCGCCCCGCCGCGCCGCAAGTTTTGCCGGGTGTGCTGCACGGGGAGGTTTTAGGCTTGGTGGGCTTGGGCGAAATTGGCAGGCGTGTCGCACAGGTCGGCAAGGCTTTAGGTATGCAAGTGCTGACCTGGAGCCCGAATATGACACCCGAGCGCGCTAGCGCGCATGGCGTGCAGGCCGTGCCCCTGGACGAGTTGCTTGCACGAGCCAAAGTGTTGAGCCTGCACCTGGTGCCATCGGCCATCACGCGCCACCTCATCGATGCCGAACGCTTGGCCTGCATGCGGCCCGACAGCCTGCTGGTCAATACCTCACGCGCCGCGCTGATAGACACGGCAGCATTAGTGGATGCCTTGCGCGCAGGGCGCATCGGGATGGCGGCTTTGGACGTGTTTGACGCCGAGCCCCTGCCAGCGGACAGCGCCTTGCGCGATTGCCCGCGCCTTTTACTCACGCCGCACTTAGGTTTTGTGGTGGAGCCGGTGTACCAAACCTTTACCGATGGCGTGCTGCAATGCTTGCACGCCTTTTTGACCGGGCAGCCTTTGCCCCGGCTTTTGAAAGCAGCGCCATGATGCAATCGATGTGGTCCCTGGGCTGGCGTACTTTATGGCGCGATGTGCGCTCGGGTGAATTGCGCTTGCTGGTGGTGGCGGTGACCCTCGCCGTTGCGGCCCTGACCGCGGTAGGCTTTTTTGCCGACCGACTGCAAGCCGGTTTACAGCGCGACGCGCGACAGTTGCTCGGTGGCGATGCAGTTATTGCCAGCGACCGCCCGGCGCCCGCTGTGTTTGCCGAACAAGCCCGCGCTTTGGGCTTATCCATGGTGAACACCCAAAGCTTTCCCACTATGGCGCGGACCACGCAAGAGCAAGGTGGCAATAGCAAACTGGTGGCCTTGAAATCGGTGGAGCCAGGTTACCCCTTGCGTGGCACCTTGCGCATTACGGATGCGCCCGGCGTGCCGGAGCGGCCTGCGCGCGGGATACCCGCTCCTGGGTCGGTGTGGGTGGACGCTCAACTGCTCGATGCGCTGGGCATTGGCGTGGGTGATAGCCTGCTGTTGGGGGAACGTAGCTTGCGGGTAGATGCCATCATCGTGATCGAGCCCGACCGGGGCGCTGGCTTTATGAATTTTTCGCCGCGTGTGATGATCAATAACCAAGACTTGGCTTCCACCGCCTTGGTGCAACCCGCTAGCCGAGTGAATTACCGTTTGGCGGTAGCGGGCGAGGATGCGCAAATCAAGCGTTTTGTGGATTTGGCTACCCAGCGCATCAAGTCGGGCCATACGGCGCAGCCAGAGGACTCTGTGAAGACCGCTACTGCTGCAAGCGATAAGACCGCCAGCACAGTAACGTCCAGTGAAGTTGAAAAAAGCGCCGCCGACGCCGAACCTTTGCGCGGCGTGCGCATCGAATCTACCCAAACCGGCCGCCCCGAAATGAGCCAGACCTTAGACCGGGCAGAGAAATTCCTTTCACTCGTAGCTTTGTTGGCCGCTTTGCTCAGCGCCGTGGCCGTGGCCCTGGCGGCGCGCTCGTTTGCGGCCAAGCATCTAGACGATTGCGCGATGCTGCGCGTTCTGGGCCAAAGCCAGCGCACGATTGCCGGCGCCTATGCCTGGGAGTTTGCGCTGGTGGGTTTGTTTGCCAGTGCGCTAGGGGTGTGCATCGGCTTTGGTGTGCATTATTTATTTGTGCTGCTGCTGGCCGGTTTGGTGGATACACAACTGCCGCAAGCCAGTCTGGCTCCGGCTGCGCTGGGCTTGGGTATGGGCCTGACGCTCTTGTTTGCGTTTGGGCTTCCACCCGTTTTGCAATTGGCGCAGGTGCCGCCCTTGCGCGTGATACGCCGCGATGTAGGTAATTTGCGCCCCGCATCACTTGGCGTGTTGTCCTTGGGTGTGACTGGTTTTGCCGCCTTGCTATTGGTGGTCAGTAGCGATTTGAAGCTGGGTCTGATTGCGGTCGCCGGTTTTGCGGGTGCGGTGCTGGTCTTTGCCTTGCTCAGTTGGCTAGCCATCAAACTATTGCGCGCTAGCGTGAATGAAAGTAGTGCGCCGCGTGCGCTGGTGCTGGCAACGCGCCAGATAGCTGCGCGGCCCGCGTTTACCGTGGTGCAGGTCAGTGCCTTGTCGGTAGGTTTGCTGGCGCTCGTGCTGCTGGTGCTGCTGCGCACGGATTTAATCGCCAGCTGGCGCAAGGCCACTCCGCCCGATGCGCCCAACCGCTTTGTGATCAACGTCAGCCCCGAACAGTCCGCCGCTTTTGTGCAAAACTTGCAAGACGCGGGGGTCAAAAAGTACGACTGGTTCCCCATGATTCGAGGCCGCTTGGTGGCTATAAATGGCACCAGCGTATCGTCCGAAACCTATACCGAAGAACGCGCTAAGCGCTTGGTGGACCGTGAATTCAATATCAGCTACAGCGCCAAACAACCCGACAACAACCTCATCGTTGGCGGCCAATGGACGCCCGAGGAAGCCGGTGCGATCAGCATGGAAGAGGGTATAGCCACCACGCTGGGCCTGCAAGTGGGCGACACCTTGCGCTTTGATATGGCGGGGGTGACGGTGGACTCCAAAATTACCTCGCTGCGCAAAGTGGACTGGGGCTCTATGCGCGCTAACTTTTTTGCGCTCTATCCGGTAAGTACCTTGGAAGGTGTGCCCGCCACCTTTATGGGTGCTTTCAAAGCGCCGCCCCAAGCAGGCTTTGACAATGCGCTGGTACGCCGTTTCCCGAACGTGACCAATGTCGATATGAGCGCCACCATCAACCAGGTTCAGCGCATCCTGGACCAGGTGATACGCGCGGTGGAATTTTTGTTTGGCTTTACCTTGGCTGCGGGCCTGGTGGTTTTGTTTGCAGCGGTCAGCGCGACGCGTGAAGAGCGTGCGCGCGAGTTCGCCATCATGCGTGCGGTGGGCGCGCAAAACAGTTTGTTGCGCCAAGTGCAAAGGCTGGAGCTGGCTGGGGTTGGTTTGCTGGCAGGCTTTTTGGCCTCCATCGTTGCCAGCGCTTTGGGCTGGGCCTTGGCGCGCTATGTGTTTGAGTTTTCGTGGACGGTGTCCTTGTGGGTGCCGGTGCTGGGCGCACTGGCTGGGGCGGCGTTGGCCTTGATGGCCGGATGGTGGGGCTTGCGCGAAGTGCTGCGTCGCCCGGTGGTCGAAACCCTGCGCAAAGCCACAGCCTGAAAGCGCCACATGGACGAAGACGATGCACAAGCCCAGGCGCAGCGCGCGGCAGCCTTCGAAGCCCTGGGCGGCGAGCCGCAGGTAGAGGCGCTTGTGGAGCGTTTTTACGATTTGATGGAGTTAGACCCGGCCTATGCCGCTTTGCGCGCCGTACATGGGCCGGACCTCACGCAGGCGCGGCAAAAGCTCAGTTGGTTTTTATGCGGCTGGCTGGGCGGGCCGCAGCATTACACCGAGCGCTTTGGACATCCGCGCTTGCGCATGCGGCACATGCCTTACACCATTGGTATTTTGGAGCGCGACCAATGGCTGGCCTGCATGGACCAGGCCATGGCTGAAGTCGGCATGGCAGAGGCCGTACGCCTGCGTCTGCGCGACTCTTTTTTCCAGACCGCCGACTGGATGCGTAACCGCTAGGTGCTTGCAAGACCCTAGCGCGCTATTTCCGCCCGACCATGCACTCCTTTAGCGAAAGCGCCCTGACTGCACTGCATTTGCTGCTGAGCTTAGACCCGGGTTTTTTGGCTATCGTGGGCCGATCTCTGGCGGTGAGCGCTTGCGCCTGTTTGTTGGCCTGCAGCCTGGGCCTAGCGCTGGGGGCTTGGCTGGGCGTGGCCCGTTTTGCCGGACGGGGTTTGGTGTTGACGCTGCTAAATACCGCGCTGGCGGTGCCCTCCGTGGTGGTTGGTTTGGTGGTGTATTTGTTGCTGTCGCGCTCTGGCCCTTTGGGTTATTTGGGGTGGCTATTTAGCTTCAAAGCCATGGTGCTGGCGCAAGCGGTGTTGGTGTTGCCGGTAGCTACCGCGCTGACGCGCCAGGTGGTGCAGGACGCCGAACAGGCGCACGGCGAGCAACTGCAGTCTTTGGGCGCGGGGCGCTGGATGCGCAGCGCTTTGCTGGCATGGGACGAACGCCACTCTTTGTTGGTGGTGCTGCTGGCGGCTTTTGGGCGCGCGATTTCTGAAGTCGGCGCGGTGATGGTAGTGGGCGGCAATATCGAAGGCTTTACCCGGGTGATGACTACCGCCATTGCGCTGGAGACCTCCAAGGGCGACCTGCCTTTGGCCCTGGCGCTGGGCTTTGCTTTGCTTATGGTGGTCTTGCTGCTCAATGCATTGGTGGCGCTATTGCAGCGCTGGGGGCACAGCGGCGGCTTGCGGCTGGGCACCTCTGGGACGGTGGTGTTGTGAACGCGCAAGTCCACACCCTGGAGGCCGGTGTGCAGTTCGGCTCCGATGGCCGCAGCTTGGCGCTTTGGCGGGCAAACACGGCGGCGGCTTTGCGCGATATTTCGCTGTCCATCGCAGCCGGTGAGCGCGTGGCTTTGGTGGGCGCCAACGGCGCAGGCAAAAGCACGTTGCTGCGCTTGCTGCATGGCCTGCTGGCGCCTGGTGCAGGCCGCGTGCAATTGCAAAGCGGTTTGCGTCAGGCTATGTTGTTTCAAAGGCCCCACATGCTGCGCATGCGCGTGGACAGCCAATTGGCGCTGGGCTTGTGGCTGCGCGGCACGTCCTGGCCGCAGGCACGCCAGCGCGCAATGGCGGCCTTGCAGCAATTAGAATTGCAGGAACTGGCTCCGCGCAAAGCGCACACCTTGTCGGGCGGGCAGCAGCAACGCGTGGCCATGGCGCAGGCCTGGGCCTTGGAGCCGCAGATGTTGTTGCTCGACGAACCCACTGCCAGCTTAGACCCGCATGCCAAGGCCGAAGTGGAAAGCCTACTGCAGACTTTTGCTCAGTCTTGCCCAGAGGCTAGTCTGGTATTTGCAAGCCACAACCTGGGCCAGGTCAAGCGATTGGCTACGCGCGTGCTGTATTTGGAGCGCGGGCGATTGCTGGCCGATCTGCCGGTGCATGATTTTTTTGATGCAGAGCGCTTGCAGGCGCTCTGCCCTACGGCTTATTTATTTGTCAAAGGGGAACTTGCGTGAAATTTTTTGTGTGGCTAAGGAAGCTCCGCATCAGTCCAAACCCGTCATTGCGAGCGCAGCGAAGCAATCCATTTTTACGGTTTAGTCAAACACCTGTGTATCGCAGTGTTGCGGCGACATGTGTCCTGTGTGTGTTGCCGGTACTGGCGCATGCGCAGACCACTATCGTCATGGCTTCTACGACATCGACCGAGCAATCAGGTTTGTTCGCGCATTTGCTGCCGGCCTTTAACAAGGCGAGCGGGATAGAGGTCAAGGTGGTGGCGCTAGGCACGGGCCAGGCCATCGATATGGGCCGACGCGGCGATGCCGATGTCTTGTTCGTACATGATCAAGCGGCAGAAGAAAAGTTTGTCGCTGAAGGCTTTGCGCTCAAGCGCTTTGCGGTGATGTACAACGACTTTGTGTTGGTCGGCCCTGCTACAGATCCGGCGCGTACTAAGGGCGCGGACATTGTGCAAGCCTTGTCCAAAATTTCCACTGCTAACGATACTTTTGTATCGCGCGGCGACAAGAGCGGCACACACGCCGCCGAACTGCGCTTTTGGAAAATGACACCCAATGCGGACGCCAAAGGCAGCGGCTACCGCGAGTGCGGTTGCGGCATGGGCCAAGCGCTCAATATGGCTGCAGCCACCGGCGCCTATGTGTTAACCGACCGTGGTACCTGGCTGAGCTTTAAGAACCGCGCGGATTTGCAAGTACTGGTGCAAGGTGACCAGCGCTTGTTTAACCAATATGGCGTGTTGGCGGTGAACCCGGCCAAGCACCCGCATGTCAAAGCGCAGGAAGCACAAAAATTTGTCGATTGGGTGCTGTCGCCCGCTGGCCAGGCCGTGATTGCCGCCTACCGGATTGATGGCCAACAGTTGTTTTTCCCGAATGCGGGTAAGTAGCTGGCTGCCTGGCCCTTCACTGCTACATGCAAGTTAGCATGCAGCCCCAAATAGAAGGGTCTCCGTGAATACCATTCAACACCACAGCATTACACGTCGGCACCTGTTAATCGGGTCCGCCGCTTCAATTATCACCATGTCGCCAGGGCTCGCACGGGCCGATAGCTGGCCCAACAAGCCGCTGCGCCTAGTCGTGCCTTTTGCACCTGGCGGTAGTTCTGAAATCGTGGCCCGCGCCTTGGCCGGTGAGATGACCAAGAGCATTGGGCAAAATGTGTTCGTAGAAAATAAGCCGGGCGCTGGCGGCAATATTGCGATGCAAGAAGTCGCCGCGGCTACCGATGAACACACCCTTATCCTGGGGCATATCGGTACGCTGGCGGTAAACCCCTACATCTTCGCCAAACTGCCCTACGACCCGAACAAAGACTTCACACCCATCACGCTGATTGCCAAAGTGCCCAGCCTGTACGTGGTGCACCCTGACCTTCTGGTGAAGAACCTCAAAGAATTTATAGCCTACGCCAAAGCCAGACCCGGTCAACTCAACTACGGGTCTGCGGGTAATGGCAGCGCAGGTCATTTGGCCTTTGAATACCTCAAAATGGTTACGGAAACCTTTATGGTGCACGTACCCTATCGTGGTACTGGCCCCATGTTGACCGACTTGATGGCGGGGCGATTAGATGCGGCGGCCGTGGGCGCGCCCGCACTCTTGCAGTTCATCAAAGCAGGCAAGCTGCGCTGCATCGCTACCGGTACCAGCGCGCGTTTGCCGCAGCTTCCAGACGTCCCCACCGTGGCCGAGCAAGGCTACAAGGGCTTTGAAATGACACAGTGGTACGGGCTGCTGGCCCCCAGCAAAATGGCCAAAGCCAATATCGACAAGCTGGAAAAAGAAGCCATGGCCGCGACGCGGTCCAAACTGGTTCAGGACAAACTCAG
>CANJXV010000031.1 GCA_947478935.1 Comamonadaceae bacterium | reverse complement strand
GTCATTCTTTCACTAGGCAGAACGTTCAGAGACAGTCTACTTGTCTCAATCGTGACTTGGCAAGTCAGCATGACATTCTCAATGTCATGCGTTATAGGAAACTTATTCCACGGTGACTGATTTCGCTAAATTGCGAGGTTTATCCACATCGGTGCCCCTTGCACATGCAGTGTGGTAAGCCAATAGTTGTAGCGCTACCACATGCAGGATGGGCGATAGATCACCATAGTTTTCGGGCATCCGGATGACATTCACGCCTTCGCTGGTTTGGATATGCGTGTCGGCATCTGCCAAAACATACAACATGCCGCCACGGGCCCGCACTTCATGCATATTACTTTTCAGTTTTTCTAGCAGGGTATCGTTGGGTGCCACCGTAACAACCGGCATGGCGCTGGTGACCAAAGCCAGGGGCCCGTGCTTTAATTCGCCCGCCGCATAGGCTTCCGCATGGATGTAGGTGATTTCTTTGAGCTTGAGGGCTCCTTCCATCGCAATTGGGTAGTGCGCTCCGCGCCCTAGGAACAGGGCATTTTCTTTAGATGCAAATTCTTCAGACCAGGAAATGATGGCTGGCTCCAGTGCAAGTACGGCCTGCAGCGCGCTGGGCAGATGGCGCAAAGCCTTCAATGCGGCTGCCTCAGCGGGCTCTGATAAATGGCCTTTGGTTTGCGCTAAGGACAATGTGAGCAAGAATAGCCCGACCAACTGTGTAGTGAACGCCTTGGTGGAAGCCACTCCGATCTCCACGCCAGCGCGCGTGACGTATGACAGTTTGCACTCACGCACCATAGCGGAGCTTGCAACATTGCAGATGGTTAGCGTGTGGGCCATTCCTAGTGATTGGGCGTGACGTAACGCCGCGAGCGTGTCAGCCGTTTCACCGGACTGGCTTATGGTGACAACCAGGGTTTTGTTGTCTGGCACCGAATCGCGGTAGCGGTACTCACTGGCGATCTCCACCGAACAGGGCAATTTCGCGATCGCCTCAATCCAGTATTTGGCAACGCAGCCACTGTAATAACTGGTCCCGCAGGCCAGGATGAGCACTTTATCAATCTGTCTAAAGACGCCGAAAGCGCCATCTCCGAACAGCTCGGGTACGATGCCCTCGATACCTTCCAACGTGTCCGCAACAGCACGCGGTTGTTCAAAAATTTCTTTTTGCATGTAATGGCGGTAGGGTCCTAACTCCGCCGCCCCGCTATGGGCGAGCACAGTTTGTACGACACGCGTCACAGGCTTGTGATGACTGTCGACTACCCAGAACTTTCCGGCCTGAACATCTACTACATCTCCCTCTTGCAGATAGACAATCTGGTCCGTAACACCTGCCAAGGCCATGGCATCACTAGCTAAAAATGTCTCGCCCTGTCCGGCGCCCACAATGAGAGGGGACCCAGCCCGGGCGCCCACCATGCGCATCGGCTCGTCCACGTGGATGACTGCAATCGCATACGCACCACGCAACTGCAAAACGCAGGCTTTAACCGCATCAAAAAGATCGCCGTTGTAGCAACTGTCAACCAGGTGTGCGATCACCTCGGTATCGGTTTGACTGCGAAACACATAGCCTTTGGCCTCTAAGCTGGCGCGCAATTCATCGTGGTTTTCGATGATGCCGTTATGCACCAGCGCGACTCGCCCTGCTTGAATATCTGAACCCCTACCGTGGCTGAAATGGGGATGCGCGTTGTGCACCACCGGAGCTCCATGGGTGGCCCAGCGCGTATGTGCGATACCGGTGGCGCCCTCAATCGCGTCGGCCTCGACCTGGGCCATCAACTCCATCACGCGCGCGGTGCTGCGGGCGCGTCGCAAACCAGAGTTAGCTGTATCGGGGCGCAGGCTGGCCGAGTGAATTGCCACGCCACAGGAGTCATAACCCCGGTATTCCAGGCGCTGTAAACCTTGCACAAGGACCGGGACGATATTGCGGTTGGAAACCGCACCGACAATGCCGCACATAGCGAAACTCCGAAGTTAGATGCTAGATAGTAGACTCAACTATAAGAAATTAAATAAATAAAATATAATTAAATAAGAATTTAAATTTCATGTAAACCATGTATAAAAATTAAATAATAAAAAATCCAAAATAAAGAAATAAAAATGAACAACGAATTGGACGTGTTGGATCTCCAGCTACTGGGTCACCTCCAGCAGGATGCATCCATGAGCAACTTAGCACTGGCGGAAAAACTGCGGATTTCACCCCCGACTTGCTTGCGGCGGGTCAAACGACTTACTGAAGGCGGGTGGATAGAGCGACAGATCGCGGTGCTCAACCCGGCACGCCTGGGCGAATCCCTGGGTCACATCGTGTGCGCCCTGGTGGAGGTGACCTTGGATGCACAGGGGGTGGAGCATCTGGACGCCTTCGAAGCGAAAGCGGTAGCGGACGATGCGGTGCAGCAGTGTTGGCGCGTCTCGTCCGGGCCAGATTTCATTCTGGTGGTGCAGGCCCTTTCCATGCCGGATTACTTGGACGTGACGCGCCGCTTGCTCACCCAAGACGCCAACGTGCGTAACGTTAAAGCATTTTTTAGCATCAAGCGCGCCAAGTTCAGTGGCGCGTTGCCGTTACCAAAAACATAGATAAGGCGGGATGCAGCTTAAGTCTATGGCGCAGAGTTGGCTGTGGTCGCCAGCGGCCGACAACAGGCCTGACTGGTGGTTGTGCTACTTCTTCGCACCTTTAACCGGGCGCTTCCAATTTGCGACACTGACTTGTTTGCCCCGCGCCACCGTCAACGCGCCTGCCGGCGTGTCCTTGGTAATCGTGGAGCCGCCGCCAATAGTGCCGCCGGCGCCTAAGGTGACGGGTGCAATCAGCACGCAATTGCTACCCACATGCACATCGTCTTCGATTACCGTCTGGTGCTTGTTCGCGCCGTCATAGTTGGCCGTGATGCTGCCCGCACCGAAATTCACTCGTTCTCCGAAGGTGGAATCGCCTAAATAAGCCAAATGGTTAGCCTTGGCGCCTTGGGCCAGGCGGGTATTTTTGACTTCTACAAAGTTGCCAATATGCACGTCTGCACCCAGATCCGCGCCAGGGCGTAAGCGTGCAAACGGGCCGATACGCGCACTTGGGCCCACGCGCGCGCCCACGCTTTCCCCGTCAATATGGGTGAACGCTTGAATGATGGCGCCCGCCTCAATGCTGCAATTGGCCAAAACGCAATGCGGCCCGATGCGCACATCATCGCCCAGCTGTACGCTGCCTTCAAATACACAGCCGACATCAATTTCAACGTCTCTGGCGCAAACCAGCGAACCACGCACATCAATACGCGCCGGGTCCTTCAGGCGCACGCCTTGATCCATCAAGGCATTGGCCAGCCGCAATTGATAGGCGCGCTCTAACTCAGCTAGCTGCGACGGGCTGTTCACCCCGGCCACCTCCAAGGGGTCGTCTATCCGGTGGGCCAGCACTCGCACGCCATCCTGCGCCGCCAACTTCACCACATCCGTCAAGTAATACTCGCCCTGGGCATTGCGATTGTCGAGTCGGCTGAGCCAGCGTTTAAGTTGTGCAGCAGGCGCCGCCAAAATCCCGCCGTAAATCTCTTGGATAGCGCGCTCTTGTTCGCTGGCATCCTTGTGCTCAACGATAGCAGTTACAGATTCGCCCTTTCGCACAATGCGCCCGTAGCCGCTTGGGTTGGGGAGGTTCACGGTCAGCAGCGCAAGATGTTGACCAGCGCTCAGTTGCAAAAGGGCTTGCAAGGTCGAGGACCGTGTCAGTGGCACATCCCCCGACATCACCAGTACCAGCGCGTCATCGGCCAGGCAAGGCGCCGCAGTTTGCACCGCATGGCCTGTGCCCAACTGGGGTTCTTGGCGCACAAACTCAAGATGTACCGCTCCTGCCAACCGGGCCAATGCGGGCTCAACCTGATCCGCGCCATGGCCGATAACCACCACGACTTTGCGTGCATCCACCGAACGGGCCGCCTCCAGCGCGTGCCCAGCCAGGGGCAAATGCGCCAGCATCTGCAGCACCTTGGGTATTTTGCTTTTCATGCGCGTGCCTTTGCCGGCGGCCATCATGACCACTTCCACAGCGGGCTTGATATTGTCCGCACCCAAAGCGGATGCATCGCTCGCAATTAGACTCACTGTAATGTCCTTTAGCTATTTCCCGCCGGTGCCTGGCGGCACCCGCCTTATTGCCATTATCGGTTGCGCAAGGCGGGTGTGGTTTGCGCTTGGCATCACTTGCTTTGCGCTGGCGCTCGGCGGCTGCAGTGCGGCGCGTTTGGGCTATAGCGCGGCGCCGGATTTGATGTACCTGTGGATGGACAGCTACTTGGACTTTGACAACGCCCAGGCACGCCGTGTCAATGCTGAATTAAAGGTGCTGCATCGCTGGCACCGAAGCGAAGAATTACCTCTGGTAGCCGACCTTTTGCAAGAGGCCCAGACATTGGCCCTGCAAAACCCCGATGGTCCGCGCTTTTGCGCACTGTATGCCTCTGTAATGCAGCGCAGCGATGCGCTTACGCAGCGCGCCATACCAGCCGCCGCAGCGGTGGCGCCCAGCTTCAAGCCAGAGCAGTTGACGGCACTATCTAAGGCCTATGAAAAAAGTAATCGCAAGATGCGCGAGGAATGGCAAGACGCCAGAGCGCAGGGTATGGAATTGCGCACGCGCAAAAGCCTGGAGCGCATGGAGGACCTGTATGGAAAGCTCAGCGCCGAGCAAATCCAGACATTTAAGGGGGCGATGGCCCAAACCGGCTTTGACGAGAAACGCTATTTTGAGGAAGTGCAAGCGCGCCAGCAGGCAGTACTCCAAACCTTGGAGCGATTGCGCGGCCCCGATGCTCCTAGCGCACAAAGCACGCTGGCCGACTTGGCTCAGCGCTATTACCAATCAGCCAATCCTGCCTACCGGCAATACCACGCGCAGATGACGGCAAATACTTGCGTTGCCTTTGCCACATTGCACGCACAAACCAATGCCGAGCAGCGTAAACACATGGTCCGCGTACTCAAAGGCTATGAAAACGACATGCGTAGCCTTGCCGCGCAATAAGACTAGCGTTTTCCCTCGGCGGCGCAAGGAACTGGCGTGGTAGAGAGCAACAACTAATCGCGCTGCACCCGCCCCGGATGGTTCACTGGCCAAGCCATGCCGTAGTCGGTCAGCACCGCATCCAATGGGATATCGTGCGGCTCCGGCTCGAAATCGGGCACAAAGCTGTTGCCAAAACCCAGGCCAACGGTATAGGGGCGCGGTTCCAGACTGGCCAGCATGCGGTCATAAAAACCCCCGCCATAGCCCAAGCGGTAGCCGCCTGCGCTATAGCCCACGCAGGGCACGAACAACAGGCTGGGCATAACCTGCTCGGTATCTTTGGGTTTGGGAATGCCGTAAGCATCTTCTTCCATCGGACAGCCGGGGTACCAGATATGAAAGGTCATGGTCTTGTGGGCTTTGTTCACCACTGGCAATGCAATGCGGCGCCGCTGCGCGATGTCGTTGAGCTCCCCGTCTTCTTTCCAGCGGTGCAGCGCGGGCAGCGGGTCGAACTCGCCTTTAATGGGCCAATAGGCGCCTATGGTGGTGTCGGCGCGGCCCACCAGCCAGACGCGCATTACCCGCAACAGTAACTCCGCGCGGTGCAGCCGATCGGGCAGATGAGCCCGTGCATCAAGCAATGCCTTGCGTAAGGCCTTTTTTTCCTGGGCTTTAGGGTCCATAGAGTTGTCCATAATCACCCCATGCGGTTAATCAAAAAAAATATAGCAGCCTTGGTCTGCATTGTCGCAGTCGCCTTGCCTGGCTACGCGGCGCGGGCCCAAGTGGTGGATCTGGCGCGCAATGACCAGGCAGTGCTGGACATGGCGCAGGCCTTCAAACTCGGTGAGCGCAAGCGACTAGCGCAATTATTGCCGCAAGCCAAGGGCTCGCTCTTGGAGCCCTGGGCGGCCTATTGGGAGATGTCCCTGCGGCTGGACCAGGCTGACAAGTCCGAGATAGAAAGCGTGCTGGCGCACTATGCCGGTAGCTACCAGGAGGACCGATTACGCGCCGAATGGTTGCTGCAACTGGGCCGCAACCGGGAATGGGCCATGTTCCGCGCCCAATTACCTTTGTATCGTATGGCCGACGACAGGTCTATCCAATGCTATGCCCTGTGGAGCGACTACCTGACTAGCGGCGCCGACGTCGCCAAGCAGTTACAAGAGCTTTGGCTGGCCCAGCGCGAACCTGACGAGGCCTGTGCCGATGCGGCCGAGGAACTCATAAAAGCGCGCAAACTGCCGGCCCAGGCGGCCTGGCTCCGGGCGCGCCTTGGCATGGAGAACGACCGCCTGAAAGTCACTACGCAAGCGGTGGCTACGCTGGATACCAAATGGGTCAAGACCATAGCAGCGATTTACCAAAGTCCTGCCAAATATCTGAACGACAAACTCACCGCCCTGCGCCCGCAGACGCGCGAGTTTGTGTCGTTGGCGCTGATTCGCCTAGCCTATCTGGAGCCGCAAGAGGCGGCGGTGGAAGTGGACAAGCTGCGCTGGCGCGCCCAATTGACGGGCGAGGAGCGCAGCTGGATATGGGGCGTGATCGGCAAGCGCGCCGCGCAAAAAGGCCAGGACAACGCTTGGTCCTACTACCAAAAGGGCCGCCTAGACCAAATGCATGAAGACCAGGTACTGTGGGCGCTGCGGGCAGCCTTGCGTGCGGGCCAATGGGCGCAAGTGGAGGCAGCTTTTGCCGTTTTGCCACCTGCTTTGCGCACCGAACCCACCTGGGTGTACTGGCAGGCGCGCGCGGTGTTGGCCCAAAAGCCCAGCGAAGCGGCCCGTGCCCAAGCCCTTGCGAGTTTGCAAAGCATCGCTGGCATACGCGGGTTTTACGAACAAATGGCGCTGGAAGAATTGGGCCAGCGCAGCACGCTGCCACCCAAGCCCTTAGCGCCCACGCCAGAAGAAAAAGAAATCGCCAGCAAAAACCCTGGCTTGCAGCGTGCTTTGTACGCCATTGCCCTGGGCCTGCGCAGCGAAGGCGTGCGCGAGTGGAATTACAGCATCAGCCTGCATACCAAGGGCGGTATGGACGACCGCAGCCTATTGGCCGCTGCTCAATTGGCCTGCCAAGCCGAAGTCTGGGACCGGTGCATCAACACCAGCGATCGCAGCAAAGCCTTGATAGACATGGAGCAGCGCTTTCCCATGCCCTTCAAGGCCGCTGTGCTGGCACGCGCCCAAAGCATTGGTTTAGAGCCTGCTTATGTGTACGGATTGATCCGCCAGGAAAGCCGTTTTGTGATGGACGCGCGCTCGGGTGTGGGCGCTTCAGGGCTGATGCAAGTCATGCCAGCGACTGCCAAATGGACCGCCAAAAAAATCGGCATCAGCGATTTCACACCCGCTAAATTGACCGACCGGGACACCAATATCGCCATCGGCACGGGCTACCTCAAACTAGTACTCGATAGTTTTCAGGGTTCCATGCCGCTGGCCGCTGCCGCCTATAACGCCGGCCCCAGTCGGGCGCGTACATGGCGCGGCCCAAGTGGAGCGCCCGTGCTGGAAGCCGCGATCTGGGCCGAGAACATTCCCTTTAATGAAACGCGCGATTACGTGAAAAAAGTTCTGTCCAATACCACCTTATATGCAGCCATGATCAGCGGCCAGTCGCAGTCTATTAAGACGCGCTTGGGCAGTGTGGGGCCGGTGGACGCTACGGCGCCGGAAACCGGGCTAGACCTGCCCTGACGCGAAAACGCTAAGGGTAAAAACTATGCTGAAGTTGTACGTCGGAAATAAAAATTACTCCTCATGGTCGATGCGACCCTGGGTGGCGATGATGCAGACGGGCATTGCTTTTGAGGAGGTCTATGTTCGCTTCGACAGCTTTAGTGCAGATTCGCAATTCAAGCAGCGCATGAACGGCATCAACCCGGCGGGCAAAGTGCCGGTATTGCAAGACGGTGATCTCAGCATTTGGGACACGCTGGCCATTGGCGAATACCTGGCCGAAAACTTTCCCGAAAAAAACCTTTGGCCCGCAGACAAAGCCACCCGCGCCCGCGCGCGCAGCATTTGCGCCGAAATGCACAGTGGTTTTAGCGCGTTGCGCAGCCATTGCCCTATGAATATCGAAGCCTTACTGCCTAACCGCGGCGCGCTCATCTGGCGCGACCATGCCGGGGTGCGTGCCGATGTGCAGCGCATCGTGGAGATGTGGAGCCAATTGCTGCAAAGCCATGGCGGCCCGATGTTGTTTGGCGCATTCACGCTGGCAGATGCGTACTACGCGCCGGTGGTGATGCGCCTGCACAGCTATGCATTGCCGGTACCCGTCCTCATTAGCGAATACATGGACCGTGTGCAAGCACTGCCTGGAGTAAAGGCCTGGGTGCAGGCAGCGCTGGCGGAAAAAGATTTTCTGGCGTTTGAAGAGCCCTACCGGCTACAGCCTTGAGGCTGGCTGCGCCGCGCGCCGTATGCAAACGTATCTGGTTGGTGGTGCAGTACGCGATGCCTTAATGGGCTTGCCGGTGCGCGATCGCGACTGGGTGGTCGTCGGCAGCACCGCACAAGCCATGGTAGATGCGGGTTTTGTGCCTGTGGGGCGTGACTTCCCGGTGTTCATTCATCCCCAAAGCAAACAGGAATATGCCCTAGCGCGCACCGAGCGAAAAACCGCGCCGGGCTACAGAGGTTTTGCCATCCACGCCGACCCGACGGTTACTCTAGAAGAAGACTTAGCGCGGCGCGACCTCAGCATCAACGCCATGGCCGTGCCCGCCACGGCCGTGCGTGCGGATGGAAGCTTTAGCACGGCCGACGTTATCGACCCCTTTGGCGGCGCACAGGATCTGGCAATTGGCGTGTTGCGCCATTGCACCGATGCATTTCGCGAAGACCCGGTGCGCATATTGCGGCTGGCCCGATTTGGCGCGCGTTTTACGCAGTTCGTTGTGGCGACCGCCACGCAGCAACTCATAAAAGAGATCGTGCAAGCGGGCGAAGCGCAGCATTTGGTCGCCGAGCGCGTCTGGCAGGAAATCGCCAAAGGGCTGATCGAGGCTAAGCCCTCGCGCATGCTGGAAATTTTGCGCGACTGCGGCGCACTGGCCGTGGTGCTGCCCGAAGTGGATGCGCTGTGGGGCGTGCCGCAACCAGCAGAGCACCATCCGGAAATCGATACTGGTATTCACTTAGGGCTGGTGCTGGACGCCGCCGCGCGCGCGCAAGCGCCGCTGGAAGTGCGCTTTGCTTGCCTGATGCACGACTTGGGCAAAGCTACTACACCAGCCGAGCAATGGCCGCGCCATATAGGCCATGAAATACGCAGCGTCAAGCTGTTGCGCAACATCTGCCAGCGCTTGCGCGTGCCCCAGGCCTGCGCCGAGTTGGCCGAGGTTGTGGCGCGCGAGCACGGCAACATCCACCGCAGCGCCAGCCTGAACGCAGCCGCAACACTGCGCTTGTTGGAGCGCTGCGACGCCTTTCGTAAACCTGCGCGCTTGGCGCAGATTGTGCAAGCCTGCGCTTGCGATGCGCGGGGACGTTTAGGCCGCGAAAAAGATCCGTATCGTCAGGGTGACCGTTTGCTGCAGGCCTTACAGGTGGCCTTAGACATTGACAGCACGGCGATCGCGCAAGCGGCTATGCAAGCGGGCGCCCAAGGCCCGGCTGTCGGGCAGGCTCTGGCCAAGGCGCGGGAGCGTGCCATAGCGCAGTTGGGCGCTGCGTCCTAAGCGGCCTCACATGCCGCGCGCCTTGCGCAGTTGCAGGCTTACAAGACCAGTGCCAGGGCAGCGTAGTCGCCCACGGATTCGCCCAAGCCAGCCGGCACGATGTCTACGCCGCTGGTCATTGATGGTAGTTTGCTGCCGATCTGCGCACGCAGGCGTGGCAGCAAAAGGTCTTGCTGGTGCCAAAACACAGAGCCCCCCATGCTGATGCGCTGCACATCGAGTGTGGTCATCAGGTTAAACAGCAAGCGGCCCATCACATAGCAAAGACCATCCACAATTTGCAGTGCATCAGGCTGGTCTTGGCGCGCCGCCGCAAACAACTGTGCCGCATCGCTAAAACCAAGACCTGCAAAGCGCCGCGCAATCGCGTTACCCGCGATCAAACCTTCCACATCACCGATATTGCCGCAGCCACACAGCGCATCTGTGTTGTCGCTGACAAAGCTGTGTCCCCAGTGGCCAGCGTTGCCGTTTTTGCCACGCAAGGCGCGTCCGTCCACGCACACGCCCACGCCAATGCCGGTGCTCCAGGTCACATAAGCGCAGTGGTCTAGGCCTTGCAGCGCGCCCCAGCGGCGCTCCGCTTCCAGCGCACCCACGCCATCGTTTTCCACCCGCACGTTGGCAAATGCCTGGCGCAGCGGCGCTTCCAAGAGCGCGCTGGTCCAATCATTGGGCAGACCGCGCGCTTTGCCGGCCATGCCGCCGCAAATATTGGGTGTGGATAACTCCACCAGTCCGTCCCGCAACACAAAAGGCCCGCAGGAGACCACGCCCACCGCGCCCAAGGCCTCTTTGCTGATGTCGCATTGGGCGCAGCCCTGCTCGATCATGCGGATGATTTGCTGCGCCAGCGCGTTGGACGCGCCGACCTTGGCCGTGGGCTCCGACCATTTGCCGCGTATGCCACTGGCATCGGCCAGCGTCAGCGCGACTTTGGTGCCGCCAATATCCACACAAGCGACGGGTGACATGCCTGCGGGAAAGCTCAGTTGGAAACCTGGGGTTGGCTGATCCATGGAAGTGGCTACTAATGGGTTACAGCCGCTAATGCTAACGCCCCGCGTGCTAGCGCGTTACCGGCGAGTTACCTGGGCGATAGAGGGTGGCCTAGTGGGCTTTGGAGTCTCTGCGCTTACGTTCACGTTGTAGCCATCGCGCGCGCTGGGTCTGCCTTTCAGTTGGCAGGAAGAATTTCACGAAAGCGACGCCTCCATCCGTTGCGTGTCGAAAGGGAAGGCGCGGCCATTGCATTTGCAAGTTCACAGCCGGTGCATGCGGTCGCCGCGCACAAAGCCCAAGGGCGTCCAGGGCGCTCCCCGGCCCAGCGCCACCACCTTGAAAAGCTCGCCCATTTCATGTTCCAAAATCAGTGCCTGCGCCGTTGCCCGCACCGGCAAAGCGGCCGCGTGCATCAAGTCCACGATGCCGCAGTTCATCAGGAAATGCGCCTGGTTGGTGTAGCCCAGGACTTCCAGTCCGGCGTCCTGTGCGGTCAGCGCGATGGCGCTGAAGTTGACGTGGGCGGTAATGTCCTTCGCGCCCACCAGGGCCAAAGGATCGCTATCGCTTTGGTGGGCGCGGTGGCACATTACCGTGCCACCCGAACGCTGAGGGTGGTAGTACTCGTCTTCGCCAAAGCCATAGTCCATAAAAAATGCGCAACCGTTGCGCAAGCGCTGCGACAGCGAGCGTACAAAGGCTTGCGCCTGCGGGTGGATTTCGGTCAGGTAATCATGCGCGCCTTCGGGCTCCACCGGCGGACGCAGTGCGCTGGACCGGTCTTGCCAGGCGAATACATGGCGTTGGGCCGCTCCGTCCTGTGCAGGCTGGGCGATGCCGACGCCGCGCTCCGACCAAACGCCCTTGCAGCGCGCCAGTAGCTGCACCGGCATGGCGTCCAGCACTTCGTTACCCAGCACCACGCCGTCGATGTGTGCCGGCCAGCTCTGCGCCCATTGCACCAGCGCGCCAAAGCGCGATAAGCGCTGTTGTTGGCGTGCCGCCAGCGTGGCGGACAAGTCCACAATCGTATAGCGACTTAAGGACACGCCCATTTGCGCCAAGGTACTGAGCAATTGTTCGGCCAGTGCACCACTGCCCGCGCCAAATTCCCAAATCTCGGAGGTGCCGGTGTGAGCTAGCGCCTGCGCCACCTGTTTGGCTAGGGCGTAGCCAAACAGGGGGCTGATTTCTGGTGCGGTCACAAAATCGCTGCCATCGCGGCCCGGCAGGGCGCCGAACTTCATCGTGTCATTGGCGTAATAGCCTAGTCCCGGCGTGTACAAAGCCAGCTCCATGAAGCGGTCAAAACCGATCCAGCCGCCAGCTGCGGTAATGGCGCTGCAAATTGACTGTTCTAAGGCGCTAAAGGGGTGAGGGGGCATCGTTAAACTCGGGAGCGCTGCCGCACGGAAGGTGGGTCGGCCACATTGTCCCCCATGCGCACACAGGTGGGCCGCCCGGATCGAGCGAGCCGCAAGCCGCCGCCACTCTAAACAGGAAAACACCAGACCCCATGCAGGACAGCGTATTAATCACCGGAGGCGCCCAGCGTTTGGGACGCGAATTGGTTTTGGCCTTTGCGCGCGCGGGGTGGCATGTCTGGTGCCATTACGGGCATTCGGACGCCGCTGCGCAGGACTTGCAGGGCCAATTGCGCGCGCAGGGGTTCGCCGTGGATGTGATCGGCGCCGACTTGTCGCAAGAGCAGCAGGTGCTGTCCATGATGGCGCAGATTGCACAGCAGCGCGGCCCCTTGCGCGCCGTGGTAAACAACGCCTCCTTGTTCGAGCCGGATTCGGGCATCGACTTTGACCCGGCTTTGTTGCGCCGGCAAATGGAGGTCAATTTGGTGACACCGTTGCTGCTGGGGCGCGAGTTGGCGCGCCAGCAGGCGCAGCGGCCTGAACCAGGTGATGGGCAAGATGCTTGCCTGATCCATGTGCTGGACCAAAAAGTGTTCAACCTCAATCCGGACTATTTTTCGTACACCACGAGCAAGCTTGCGCTTGAGCGCAGCGTGGACTTACAAGCCCAGGCGCTAGCGCCTGGCGTGCGGGTGTGTGGCGTCGCGCCGGGGCTGATTTATCCCAGCGGGCCGCAGTCGCAGGACAATTTTGATCGCGCCAGCCGCGTCAATTTGTTGCGCTGCGCCACGCCGCCCGCCGATGTCGCCGCAGCTTGCCTGTTTCTGGCGCAGACGCGCTCGATTACCGGGGTCACGATCTGTGTGGACAACGGGCAGCATCTGGTCCCCCTAGCGCGCGATGTAATGTTCGCCACCACAACCCTCTCGCAGGAAGTCCCGCATGCAAAACCTTGAAGCGCAGCTGATGCGCGATTGCCGCAAACTGTTTTTACGCGGCTTTACCTTGCAGGTGCGCATCGGCATCCACGACTTTGAATTGCAGGCGCCACAGCGCATGCGCTTTGATGTGGACTTGTATGTGCCCTATGCCCACTCTAGCCCGACGCAGGACCGCATTGACGAAATCGTGGACTACGACTTTGTGCGCGACACCATACGCCACCTGTGCGATACCGGCCACATCAATTTGCAGGAAACCTTGTGCGATGCGATTGCGCGTGGGCTGCTGGGTAACTCCCAAGTCGCTGCTGTGCGCGTGAGCACCTGCAAACCCGATGTGTACCCGGATTGCGATGCCGTGGGTGTCGAAGTGTTCCGGATGCGCGATGCAGCTTCGGCTGTGTAAAACATAATCATTTTTCAGGACCACGCCATGGCCATATCTTCTGCCGCTCCGTTTCGAGGCAAGCAAACGCTGACTTTGACCGGTCTGCGCTTTGAGGCCAACCTAGGTATTCTCGAATCCGAACTGCTGGCGCCCCAGCCCATTCAGGTCGATGCCGAGTTGCACTTGGGCGCGCAACCTTTGCTGCCCAAGGACGACGATATCAACCATGTGCTGGACTACCGCAAAGTGCGCCAAATCATCATCGCCGAATGCACCGCCGAGCATGTCAATTTGCTCGAAAGCCTGATTGGCAAACTGGCCAATCGTTTACTGCAATTGCCAGGCGTGGTGGGCGTGCGTGTGAAAATCGCGAAGTTAAAAATCTTTGACGATTGCGAAGTCGCCATTCGCGTAGAAACCGGCCAGTGGTAAACCAAGGAAGTGCGATGTTGATAGAAGCCCCAACCCCTGTGCAAACAACAAGCGGCGACGACGCTGCGCCCAAGGTCCGCGATGCGCTCGAGCGCGCCGCCCATGAAACCCACAAGCTGGAAAAACGCCTATGCCGCCAAGTGGGTCAGGCCATCATGGACTTTGGCATGATCGAGGAAGGCGACCGCGTCATGGTCTGCGTCTCGGGTGGAAAAGACAGCTACGGCATGCTTGATATCCTGCTCAAAATGCAGCAGCGGGCGCCGATCAACTTCGAGCTTATTGCCGTCAACCTGGACCAAAAGCAACCCGGCTTTCCAGACCATGTGTTGCCCGCTTACCTCAAGCAACTCGGTGTACCCTTTCACATCGAGACGCAAGACACCTACAGCATTGTCAAAAAAGTGATCCCAGAAGGCAAGACCATGTGCAGCCTGTGCAGCCGCTTGCGCCGTGGCATTTTGTACCGCGTGGCCGACGAGTTAAAAGTGACCAAGATCGCGTTGGGCCACCACCGCGACGATATGTTGCAAACCTTTTTCTTAAACATGTTTTTTGGCGGCAAGCTCAAAGGTATGCCGCCCAAGTTGATAAGCGACGACGGCGGCCACATCGTCATCCGCCCGCTAGCCTATGTGGCCGAAAAAGACCTCACGCGCTGGGCCACACACCGCGAATTTCCCATCATCCCCTGCACTTTGTGTGGCAGCCAGGAAAACCTTCAGCGCAAACAAATCGGCAATATGCTTCGCGATTGGGAAAAGCAATACCCCGGTCGCATTGAAAGCATGTTTACCGCTTTGCAAAACGTGGTGCCTTCGCATTTGATGGATACCAAGCGCCACGACTTTAAAAACATCCACACCACCGGCGTGCCGCAGCCTGATGGCGACAAAGCCTTTGACGCCGAGGAGCTGCCGGCCCTGCCCTTGCATGGCCTGCCCGCGCTGGGCGCGGTGCAATGGTCCGGTACCTAAGGGCTGCTATGCCTGTGCGCATGCGCTTGACTTTGCGGATTGGTTTGCTGGTGTGCATAGCCGCCCTGGCTGGCTGCGCCAGCAAACGGCTAATCGATAGCGAGGTGCGCAGCTTTCGCAGCGGCACACTGGATATGGCTGCGGCCAGTTACCAGTTTGAGCGCCTGCCCTCACAGCAAGCCGACGCGGCGGCGCAAGTCCAGCGGGAAAATTGGGCCGCACCGGTTTTGCAGCGCGTAGGTTTATCGCTTGCCAGCCAAGTGCCCCGCTTTACCGTGCAACTAAGCGTTGCCACTGAGCAGGTGCTGCGCAATGACCCGGTTTTCCCACGGCGCTGGGTTGGCATGGCAGGCGCAGGGCTATTTGGCGCGCCCCCCATGATGCTCCCGC
>CANJXV010000030.1 GCA_947478935.1 Comamonadaceae bacterium | reverse complement strand
TCACATCGACCCGGCCCACGCCGGACTGCCCCATCGCGATCAGCGTCGGTTCGGTATAGGGCTCTAGCCATTTGGCACGGCCCAGGCGGCTTTGAAATGTCACTTTGTACTGGTCTTTGGTTAAGCCCAGGCTGTCGGCCAGCAAGCGTGCGGTCTTAAAACATTCGCAGTGGTAATGGTCCCCCAGGTGCAGGGTGCGCTCTGGCACGCCGTGAAAACTCATCACCAATACATCCGGGCGGTCATGCTCTTGCCAATAGGTCTCTACCCCGGCCCGTAACGCGGCGATATAGGCGGGATGGTCGTGGTAGTGGTTGATAAAGCGCAGTTCGGGAATCGCTCGGGTAGCGGCAGCCCATTGGTAAACCGCGTCAAACAGGCTCGCGGTAGTGGTGGCTGAATACTGGGGGTAGGCCGGGAGCAGCAGCACGCGGGTGACGCCTTGGGCCTTGAGCGCGTCCAACTGCGAGGGGATGGACTGGCTGCCGTAGCGCATGGCCCAGCACACCCGCACATGCAAGCCCAGAGCCTGCAACTGCTGCTCCAGCAAGCCCGCTTGTTTTTCGGTCCAGACCTTGAGCGGCGAGCCTTCAGCGGTCCAAATGCTGGCGTATTTGGCCGCCGACTTGGCCGGGCGGAAACGCAAAATAATGCCGTGCAAGATCAGCAGCCACACCAGGCGCGGGATTTCGACCACGCGGTGGTCGCTCAAAAACTCGGCCAGGTAGCGGCGCACCGCCGATGCAGTGGGGGCGTCAGGGGTTCCCAAATTGCAATACAGCACCGCCGTCTGCGCGGCTTGCCCGTGGGAAAAAGGGGGTTCTTTATGAAAAGGCATGCGGTATTCTCGCCCACCTATGCTTGACGCCTCCAAAATCCGCGCTATCTCCCTCGACCTAGACGACACTTTGTGGCCGGTCTGGCCCACCATCGCCCGGGCCGAAATCCAAATGCAGGACTTTCTACGCCCGCAAGCGCCGGCTACCGCCGCCTTGATGGCCGATCCGCAAGCGCGTGCCCAATTGCGCGACGCGATGGTCAGCGCGCAACCGGCCAGCGCCCACGATATGAGCGCGCTGCGCTTGGGCATGATCGCACTGGCGTTGCAGCGCTGCGGCGAGCCGGCGGCTTTGGCGCCAGAGGCCTTCGGGGTGTTTTATGCGGCCCGCCAGCAGGTGGATATGTATGCCGACTGCGCCGGGGCGCTGGCGCGTCTGGCGGCGCGCTTTCCCTTGTTAGCCCTGACCAATGGGAATGCCGATGTGCATTTGGTGGGCATTGGGCATTTTTTCGTGGGCAGTGTGGGTGCGCATACTGTGGGTGTGGCCAAGCCACACAAAGTCATTTTTGACGCCGCCGCTACCGCGCTGGGATGCCGACACGAGGAAGTGCTGCACGTGGGAGACGACGCGCTGCTGGACGTGCTGGCGGCGCTGGATGCGGGGATGCAAAGTGTCTGGGTGAATCGCTCTGGGGTAGCTTGGCAGCACCAGAGAAGTCCGCATTTGTCGGTTTCTAGTTTGGACGCGTTGTGTGTTGCTTTAGGTGTGTAGTCTTGTGAGGCTCGCTTGCTCGTAGTTGCTTCGCCAGCCGGGAAAAACCTGGTTTTGTGGCGAGTTTTTTCCGGTGGGACTTTTTGTATATCCCCAGCTTTCCCCCTGCCCCTTCACCCCCGCCTGAGTGAAGGGGAGCTGGAATACCCAATTTGGTTTTTTGGGGTCGGATAGAGTTTTTTGAATCGGTGCGTTGCGGTGCTGGTTTGTTGTGCCAGATTGGGGAACGATGCGCTCGTAGTCAATGGATTGGGGCATGGCGCGGCTGCGCTAGCAGCGCGCGCAGCGGCACGGCCTTTGGCTCGACTTTTCTTTGGTTACTTTCTTTTGGCGAAGCAAAAGAAAGTAACTCGGCCAGCAGGCCGAAACCTGCTTTCGCAGCCTATTCTTTCCAAACAAACCCCTCAGTCTCATCCAAAGCCAGTGCCGCAATGATCCCGCTGCGCACTGCTCCTTCCAGGGTCGCAGGGTAGGGCTTGTAGACGTAATCCCCGCAGGCTATCAGGCCCGGCGCGACCTGCTGCGTTGGTCGCACCATACGGGCTACACACGAAAAAGTGGCCTGTTTTTCCACCACGGTGCGGATGGCGCTTAGGCGCTGGCCATCGAGCCAGTCTTCCAACTGTTCTTCTGCCTGGGCCAGCACCATGGATTCGAGCTGTTCGTATTCACCCTGCGGGGCGCTGACCACCAGCGCCAGCAGGCCGGGTGGGCCGCCGAGTTGGCCTCGGTCAAACGCAACTTGCGCCGGTGCCTGGGGGCTGCTGCGCAGGGCCAGCATGGGGCGGGGCAAAACCAGGCCCGGCGCGTGCGCATAGACGGTGGCGATGGACTGGTATCGCATAGCTTTGGCCGGGCGCAGCCAGCGCTGCAAATGCAAGCCCAGGTTTTTGGGGGCTAGGGGCAGGTACTCGCTAAAAGCTTGTACCGCGTGCTGTGGGGCGGTGGCCCAGATCACGCGGTCAAAGGCCTCGCCGTCGATCTGCCACTGCCCGCCGCTCCATTGCGGGCAGGTTGCGCGCTTGCCCACATACACGTTGGCACCATGTTCCCTCAGCCAGGCCGCCGCTGCCTGCGGAAACAAGGCCCCTAAATCAACTACAGGCACCAGCATGTCTGAACCCGCAGCGCGCCAGGGTGCGCTCTGCATTAGTGCATCGCCAGGAGGGACCATAAGGCTAGCAGCATCAAGTCCGGCAGGCATCGTTTGCTTTTTCTTGCGCGGTTTGGCAAACACGCTGTCGTGCAAAACCGTTAAAAAAACTTGGCCGCTGGCCAATTGCGGTGGCGTATTTAAGGCCGAAATGCACAAGGGCGTGATTAAGTCTTCCACCACCGTGCTGTGTATGTCCCGGCAAAGTTCGGCGACGCTGGTTTGGGGACTGCACTCAAAGCGGTTTTTCCGCCAGAGCCGCAAAGCCCGTACCAGAGACCTTTTATCGCCCATGTTCCAGCCGCTGGCCATCAGCAGTCCGGCCATCAGGTTCCAGGGTTGCGGCCAATCGGGCAACTGCAAGCCGTCACCGTCAGCAAAGCGCAGACCCAGGGGCAGGCGAAGCAGGATTTTCCCCGGGTCCAGGCCGACGGTGCGCATCAGGTCCAGGGTTTCGCGGTAGGCGCCTAGCAAAATGTGTTGACCGTTGTCCAGGATGGCCGTGCCGCCGCCCGGCAACAGCGCGTCGGCACTTGCCGGGAGGGTGCGCGCCCGCCCGCCTAGCGAGCGGCTGGCTTCTAACACCGTGACTTGGTGTCCGGCCTGCACTGCAGAGATGGCCGCAGCCAGGCCGCTCCAACCAGCACCCACCACGCAGACGCGGTAGCGCTTCATAGACGGCCCAGTGCCTGGACTTTCCAGGCCAGCCAGAACTTGTGGATGGGTGTGAGGCGTACCCGGCGCTCTAGCACCGGAAAGCCCTCGGCTTCGATCTGGCGCAACAGGCGCCGGTAAATACTGGCCATCATCAGGCCAGGCTTTTGGTTGCGCCGCTCGCCCGCTGGCAGCAGGCCCAGCGCCTGCTCGTACAAACCGTGCGCGCGCTCGGCCTGAAAGGCCATTAAGGCGTTGAAACGGGTCGAGGGAATGCACTTTAATACTTCGTGTGCTTTCACATCAAAACGCTGCAATTCATTGACTGGTATGTATATTCTTCCGCGTTGTGCATCTTCTCCCACGTCTCGGATGATATTGGTCAGTTGCAGCGCCTGGCCCAGGGTGTGCGCATAGACCGTAGTCTGGGCCTCGGTTTGGCCGAAGATCAGCGCAGCCACCTCGCCCACCACACCGGCCACCAAATGGCAGTAGCGCTGCAAGTTCGGGAAGTCCAGGTAACGGGTCTGTTCTAGGTCCATCTGGCAGCCACGGATCACGCTGTGCAGATGCTCTTGGGTGATGCCATAGGTGGGTGCTAACGGCAACAAGGCTTTCATGACCGGGTGCGAGGGCTGGCCGGCATAGGCCTTGGCCACCTCGCTCAGCCACCAGGCCAGTTTGGTGGCAGCCACGCCCGGGTCCACCGCATCATCGACCACATCGTCCACTTCTCTACAAAACGCATAAAAAGCGGTGATGGCCGCGCGCCGTTGCGGCGGCAAAAACAAAAACGCGTAATAGAAGCTGCTGCCCGAGGCGGCCGCCTTTTCCTGTACATACTGGGCGGGAGTCATGCCCGATTGTCGCCTGACAGCGTCGCTACGGTGCTTGCTGGCGGCACTCACATAAGCAGCGCGCGCCAGACGATGCGCGGCGCGTCCCACCAGTGCAAGCGTGGTCGGGTGTGCACGACCGCGCCGCCCAAGGCCTCGACCTTGTCTAGTACGCGCAAGCCTCCTTGCACCACCAGGCGCAATTCCCATCCAGCGCGGCCCGGTAGGTGGTGCACCAGGGCTTGACCTTGCTCCATGCGCGCTCTGGCATCGGTTGCGCAGTGGCGCACCATCGCGTCCGCGCTTGCGGTGGCCATGGCGCTGCGTTGCTGCATAAATGGCCGGGCATCAAAGCCGGTACTGGCAGACCCATCACGGGGGAAGTAATTGCGGCCTCGGGGCAAGTCACGGCTGGGGTCTTGCCAGAAGTTGATCAGTTGCAGGGCAGTGCAAATGGCATCGCTGCGCTCTAGCGAGAGCGGGTCTTGCACGCCGTACAAATGCAGCAGCAATCGCCCCACCGGGTTGGCCGAGTTGGCGCAATAAGCGAGCAAGGCGGCCATATCGGGGTAGTCCCCTCCATCGCGCGTCACCCGTACATCATGCTCAAAAGCGTCCAACAGGGCGTGCAATAAATGCGGCGGCAGGGCAAATTCGGCGATCGCGCGGGTCAAAGGGCCAAACACCTGCGGCCAGGCGAGAGTAGTTGGCGTATTGGCGGGAATGGACGCTGCGCACGCCTTCCTCAATGCCTCCCGGAAAGCCGCCAGATCAGCCAGGCGTTGTTCGGGGCTGGCCTGGCCTTCGTCGGCCAGGTCGTCTGCGGTGCGGGCAAAGTGGTAGATGGCTGCAATCGGCGCACGCAAATGCCGCGGGCAGAGCCAGGACGCAACTGGAAAGTTCTCGTAGTGCTCAATAGGCGCTGCACGCGCTGCGGCGGGGGGTGGCATAGGTCTGGATTGTGCCTCGGCAGGGGCTTTTTGTTGCCGCAGTATCTTGCGGTAGTAAACAGGCCTACGCAGTGCGTAATACCCGTGGTGGTGGCAGGTCGGAACTGGGCCGAAGGGGAATGGGCATGTCTGAAAGGCGCAGAAAATTCGGTCTAAAGCCAACGCCGATCCTTAAGCAAAGCAAATTTAAAGGCAAGGGCAAAGGCAAAGGCAAAGGCAAAGGCAAAGGCAAAGGCAAAGGCAAGGGCAAGGGCAAGGGCAAATTCCGCCAATGCCCCGCGTCCGTTCAGGCGTATGGCTTGACAGAAAGACGAAACCCCGCTAAATTACTAACCAGTCAGTCAGTAATAATCTGCCAAAGGCACCCAAGTATGCGTACTGCGCTTCCTGGATTGGCGTTTTTTTATCCCACTTTTCTACCGACCTCACTATGTACCTGCGCTTTTCCTGGCCTATCCGCCTTGCTCTTATGGCCTGCCTTTTTCTGCAAGCCTGTTCCAAACCCATTCCTGCCGAGGAGCCGGTGCGCGCGGTGAAGGTGGTCACGGTGGGCTTGGACGCCATGCAGTCGGGCATCGAATATGCCGGTGAAGTGCGCTCGCGCGTGGAGGCGCGCTTGGGCTTTCGCGTGAGCGGCAAATTGCTGCGGCGCAACGTGGAACTGGGCCAGCATGTGAAAGCCGGTGAGTTGCTGGCGCAACTGGACCCGCAGGACTTCAAATTAGCCGCCGATGGCGCGCGCGCGCAGCTGGCCGCTGCCGCCACCAACCGGGATTTGGCGCTGGCCGACTACAAGCGCTACAAAGACTTGCGCGAGCAAAATTTCATCAGCGCAGCCGAATTGGAGCGTCGCGATACCGCCCTGAAAGCGGCGCAGGCCCAAGTGGATCAGGTACAGGCGCAGCTGTCCGGATTGGGCAACCAGACGGGCTATGCCAATTTGGTGGCCGATGTGGCCGGTGTGGTCACCTCGATCGATGCCGAGCCCGGCCAGGTGCTGGCTGCCGGTACGCCGGTTTTGCGCATAGCCCAGGACGGAGGCCGCGATGTGGTGTTTGCCGTGCCCGAGGACAAGGTAGGCAAACTCAAAGTGGGCTCGCAAGTGCAAGTACAGGCTTGGGCGGAGCAAAAAAGCGCGACCGCCACCGTGCGCGAAGTGGCTGCCAGCGCGGATCCGGTGACGCGTACGTTTACCGTGAAAGTGGGTTTAAGCGGCCCCGAAACCTGGCCGCTAGGCTCTACCGTGACCGTGCTGCCCAAAGCGCTAGACCGCTCGGGCCCACCGGTGATCAAACTGCCTACTAGTGCGCTGCAACACGATGGTGAAAAAGCAGCCGTGTGGGTGCTTGAAGAAGCAACGATGACAGTGCGTCTGCAGCCCATTGCCATTGCCACCGCCGATGGCAATGAGGTGGTGGTTGCCCAGGGCCTGGAGCCGGGCATGCAAGTGGTTAGTGTGGGCGCTCATGTGCTCAATCCGGGCCAAAAGGTCACCGTTTACCTGCCCAAGCGAGCTGCCGCTGTCTCAGCTCCCGCAAAGTGAGCGGCCCTATGCAACAGGACACTCCCAAGCCCGGTTTCAACCTGTCCCGCTGGGCGCTGGACCATGCGGCGCTAACGCGCTATTTGATGCTGGTTTTGATGCTGCTGGGCGCAACCGCTTATTTCCAGCTGGGTCAGGACGAGGACCCGCCGTTTACTTTTCGGGTCATGGTGATCCGTGCCTTTTGGCCGGGCGCGACCGCCACCCAAATGGCCGAGCAAGTGACCGACAAAATTGAGCGCACTTTGCAAGAGGTGCCGGGTGCCGACAAGATCCGTAGCTTTTCAAAGCCCGGCGAGACCACCATCTTTTTCCAGCTCAAAGACTCCACGCGCCCTGGCGAGGTGCCCGACCTTTGGTATGCGGTACGCAAAAAGGTGGGCGATATGCGCTACACCTTGCCCGCCGGTGTTAACGGGCCCGTTTTCAACGATGAATTTGGCGACGTATATGGCGTCATTTACGCGCTGCAGGCCGAAGGTTTTTCACCTGCTGAAGTCAAAGAGCAGGCCGATTCGGTACGCCAGCAATTGCTGCGGGTTCCCGATGTCAACAAAGTAGATTTGTTCGGCGTACAGGACGAAAAGCTGTACATCGAAATATCGCAACGCCGTCTGTCGCAACTGGGACTGGACATGAACCAGGTGATGGCTCAGCTTTCGCAGCAAAACGCGATGGAGGGCGCAGGTACCATGCAAACGCCCTTGGACGTGGTGCAGGTGCGCGTGAGCGGTGCGTTTCAGGCTGAGGAGCAATTGCGCGCTATGCCGATTCGCGGCACTTCGGGTAACCAACTCCGACTTGGCGACATCGCAGAGATCAAGCGCGGCTATATCGACCCCGCGGGGGTCAAAGTGCGCTTTCAAGGCCAGCAAGTTATCGCCCTGGGCGTGTCCATGACCAAGGGTGGCGACATCATTGCGCTGGGTAAGGCTTTGAAGGCTGCCACTGAGCGTATTGGCGCGGCCTTGCCGGTGGGCATCAGCCTGGTGGAAGTGCAGGACCAACCCACGGCGGTGGCCAAATCGGTAAACGAATTTATCGGTGTCTTGATCGAGGCAATTGTTATCGTGTTATTGGTCAGCTTTATTGCACTTGGCTTGCATAAGCGCCCGGGCACGCAGGCCTGGTACAGCCGGTATTACGTGGATGTACGCCCGGGGCTGGTAGTGGCGATCACGATTCCACTGGTGCTCTCGGTCACCTTTTTGGGCATGTATTACTGGGGCATCGGCCTGCACAAAATTTCGCTCGGTTCGCTCATCATCGCGTTGGGCCTCTTGGTCGATGACGCCATCATCGCCGTGGAAATGATGGTGCGCAAAATCGAGGAGGGCTATGACAAGGTGCGCGCCGCCACTTTCGCTTACGAGATAACGGCTATGCCGATGTTGACCGGCACCTTGATCACCGCCGTCGGCTTTTTGCCCATCGGCATTGCGCGCTCCACCGTGGGCGAATACACCTTTGCTATTTTTGGTGTAACGGTTTTAGCCTTGTTGGTGAGCTGGCTCGTGTCTGTGTACTTTGTGCCTTATCTGGGCACAGTGTTGCTTAAGGCCAAAAGCAATCCGCTGCAGGCAGAGCAACATGAAGTGTTTGACACACCTTTCTACAACGCCTTCAGGCGCACAGTGAACTGGTGTGTGGCGCACCGCTGGATCACGATTGGAGTGATGCTGCTGACCTTTGCCTTGGGTATTGTGGGTATGGGCAAGGTGCAGCAACAGTTTTTCCCGGACTCGAGCCGTCCCGAAGTAATGATGGACGTGTGGTTTGCCGAGGGCACCTCGATCACAGCCAATGAAGAAGTCAGCCGCCGTATTGAGGCACGCCTGATGCAGGAAAGCGGCGTGGTCAATGTGGCGACCTGGATCGGCTCGGGTGTCCCGCGTTTTTATTTGCCGCTTGATGCGATTTTTCAGCAGTCCAATGTGTCGCAATTTATTGTGCTGCCGGTGGATTTGAAGCGGCGTGAAAGCCTGCGCATCAAGCTGCCGGCCTTGATGGCCCAGGAGTTTCCCGAGGTGCGGGCGCGGGTGAAGATACTGCCCAACGGCCCGCCGGTGCCCTACCCGGTTCAGTTCCGCGTGATCGGTCCCGACGCTGATCAATTGCGTGTGCGCGCCAACGAGGTGAAGGCGCAGATGCGCGCCAACCCCAATATGCGCGGCGTCAATGACAACTGGAACGAGCCGGTCAAGGTTATCCGCTTGGACGTAGATCAAGCCAAGGCCCGTGCACTGGGCGTGAGCAGCCAGTCGATTGCGCAGGCGGCTCGAACCCTACTGTCGGGCAGCACAGTGGGCCAGTTCCGCGATGGCGATAAGTTAATTGACATCGTTTTGCGCCAGCCATTGTCTGAACGCAATGCAATTTCCGAAATCGGCAATGCCTATGTGCCCACGGCCAGCGGCAAGTCCATTCCATTGACGCAAATCGCCAAGCCGACTTTTGTCTGGGAGCCCGGCGTGCTCTGGCGCGAGGGGCGCGACTACGCGATTACCTTGCAAGGTGATATTGCCGAGGGATTGCAAGGCGCCACGGTAACCGGGCAGTTGGCACCCGATCTGCGCAAACTGGAGTCCAGCTGGGCGGCCAAAGGACAGGGCGCTTACCGCATTCAGGTGGCTGGCGCAGTAGAAGAAAGCAGCAAGGGCTCAAGTTCGATTGCGGCGGGCATTCCCATCATGTTGTTCATCACTTTTACCTTGCTGATGCTGCAACTGCACAGCTTCAGTCGCGCGCTCTTGGTGTTTCTGACCGGCCCGCTGGGCATTGCCGGTGTAGCCGCAGCCTTGCTCAGTTTCGGGCGGCCCTTCGGCTTTGTAGCTTTGCTGGGCGTTATTGCCTTGATGGGCATGATTCAGCGCAATTCGGTGATTTTGATCGACCAGATCGAGCAGGACCGTGCTAACGGGGTGCCTGCATGGGACGCCATCGTCGAGTCGGCGGTGCGGCGCTTGCGGCCTATCGTGCTTACGGCGGCCGCTGCGGTGCTGGCCATGATCCCTCTCTCACGCTCGGTGTTTTGGGGTCCGATGGCCGTGGCCATCATGGGCGGTTTAATTGTCGCGACGGCCTTGACTTTGCTGGCTTTGCCCGCCATGTATGCGGCATGGTTCCGGGTGCGGCGCGAGCCGGTAGGCGTGCAGGCTAAAATGATCGGCTAACCGATTTCAAGCGATCGGCCTGGCCAGCCAGCACAATGACGGTGTTGCGCCGGGCGTGGCGGGTTGCTGAATTTTTTTGCGCGGGTGGCGAAATTGGTAGACGCACCAGGTTTAGGTCCTGACGCCAGCAATGGTGTGGGGGTTCGAGTCCCCCCCCGCGCACCACCCAAAAGGTACTGAGAGTCCCCTGTGCGGCCGGTGCTGTGACCGCACGCGGCGGCACAGTCCGGCCTTGAATTTTTATTTGGAGCACCTGTTATGACGGTAGTAGTTGAAACTTTGGAAAAGTTGGAGCGCAAGATCACCCTGAAGCTTCCTGTGGACGCGGTTCAAAACGAGGTGCAAGCCCGTTTGCGCAAGCTGGCCCGCACCGTCAAGATGGATGGTTTTCGTCCCGGCAAAGTTCCAATGAATGTGGTCACGCAGCGCTATGGCTACTCGGTGCACTACGAAGTAATGAACGACAAAGTCGGCCAGGCTTTTGCAGAGGCCGCCAGTGAAGCTAAGCTGCGCGTAGCCGGACAACCCCGCATCAGCGAAGCCGCCGAGGCCGTGGAAGGGGCTATGGCTTTTGACGCAGTCTTTGAAGTTTTCCCTGAAGTAAAGATTGGTGATCTGTCCAGCGCCGAAGTGGAAAAAGCCGACGCCCAGGTGACTGACGCAGCAATCGACAAAACCATTGATATTCTGCGCAAGCAACGCCGCACCTTTGCGCAACGCCCCCAAGACGTCGCTGCCCAGGATGGCGACCGCGCCACCGTAGACTTTGAAGGCAAGATCGACGGGGAGCTGTTTGAAGGCGGCAAGGCCGAGGGTTTCCAGTTCATTCTGGGTGACGGCCAAATGCTCAAAGAATTTGAAGAAGCCACCCGTGGCATGAAGATGGGCGAGAGCAAGACCTTCCCGTTGGCATTCCCCGAGGACTACCACGGCAAGGATGTCGCAGGTAAAACGGCTGACTTCATGGTCACTGTCAAGAAACTGGAGGCGGCGCACCTGCCCGAGGTGGACGACGCGCTGGCCCGCAGCCTGGGCATTGCCGACGCCACTGTGGCGGCATTACGCGAAGACATCAGCAAAAATTTGCAGCGTGAAGTCAAGGCCCGATTGCTGTCGCGCAACAAGCAAGGCGTCATGGAAGCGCTGATTTCTAAATCCGAACTCGACCTGCCCAAGGCCAGCGTGCAAGCCGAGATCGAGCGCCTGGTCGCTGATGCCCGCGCCAATCTCAAGCAGCGCGGCGTCAAGGACGCCGAAAACGCTCCAATTCCAGAAGAACTATTTACTGCGCAGGCAGAGCGTCGCGTGCGCCTGGGCCTGGTGGTCGGCGAACTGGTGCGTGCCAACCAATTGCAGGCGACGCCGGCGCAGATTAAACAGCATGTAGAGGATCTTGCCGCCAGCTACGAGAACCCCGCTGAAGTGGTGCGCTGGTACTACGGCGACCAAAACCGCATGAGTGAGGTCGAGTCGGTGGTGATAGAGAACAACGTGACGGAGTTTGTCCTCTCCAAGGTCAAGGTTACCGAGAAGGTCGTCTCCTTTGACGAGTTAATGGGGCAGAATTGATTTAATGGTTTAGTTTTGCCGATTGGCGATGCTGGACCCCACACATTTGAGGGAAGTTTTATGAATTTCGAATTGCCAGGTAGCGCATCCACCCGGGCCCTGGGTATGGTGCCCATGGTTATTGAGCAGTCCGGGCGCGGCGAGCGTTCCTACGACATTTATTCTCGTTTGCTTAAAGAGAGGGTTATTTTTCTGGTTGGCACGGTGAACGACCAGGCTGCCAATTTGGTCGTAGCGCAGTTGTTATTCTTGGAAAGCGAAAACCCCGACAAGGACATTTCCTTCTATATCAACTCGCCGGGCGGCTCGGTCAGCGCAGGCATGGCGATTTTTGACACGATGAACTTCATCAAGCCTGATGTGTCAACACTGTGTATCGGCATGGCGGCCAGCATGGGCGCCTTCTTGCTGGCGGCCGGTGCCAAGGGCAAACGTTTTTCTTTACCCAATTCCAAGGTCATGATCCACCAGCCTCTTGGTGGCACCCAAGGTCAGGCTACGGAAATTGAAATCCATGCGCGCGAAATTTTGAAAACACGCGAGCAGCTGAACAAAATCTTGGCGGATCGCACTGGCCAGCCTCTCGAAAAAATCGCCCGCGATACCGAGCGCGATTACTATCTGTCCGCTGACGAGGCCAAAGACTATGGTCTGGTGGATCAGGTGATTGCAAAGCGGCCCTAAGGCCCCACCCTTCCTGAGGGCAAAAACGGCGTCTTTCAGTCTGGAGGACGCCGTTTTTATTTGGTTATCATTGAGACTCACCAGCTAAAGGTAGAAAACTTACATGGCCGAAAAAAAAGGCAACTCCGGCGAGAAGAATCTTTATTGCTCCTTCTGCGGCAAAAGTCAGCACGAGGTGAAAAAGCTGATCGCAGGCCCCTCGGTTTTTGTTTGCGATGAATGCATCGACCTGTGCAACGAGATAATTCGCGATGAATTGCCGGCAGTCTCCAGTGTGTCCAGCGGCCGCAGCGGCCTGCCGACCCCCTCCGAAATCAAAGCCAATCTAGACAATTATGTGATTGGACAGGAGCCCGCCAAGCGCACTTTGTCGGTTGCGGTTTACAACCATTACAAGCGCTTGCGCCACCAGGAGCAGTCTAAAAAAGACGAGGTCGAGCTAAGCAAAAGCAATATTTTGCTGATCGGCCCCACAGGCTCGGGCAAGACGCTGCTGGCACAAACCCTGGCACGCATGCTCGATGTCCCCTTTGTTATGGCCGATGCAACCACCTTGACCGAAGCCGGTTATGTGGGCGAGGATGTGGAAAACATAGTTCTCAAACTGTTGCAAAGCTGTAATTACGACGTCGAGCGTGCCCAGCGCGGCATTGTGTATATCGATGAAATCGACAAAATTTCTCGCAAGTCCGATAACCCCTCTATTACCCGCGATGTATCGGGCGAGGGCGTGCAACAGGCCTTGCTCAAGCTGATAGAAGGTACCATGGCCAGCGTGCCGCCCCAGGGCGGGCGCAAGCACCCCAACCAGGACTTCGTCCAAATCGACACCACCAATATTCTGTTCATTTGCGGTGGCGCGTTTGCCGGTTTGGAAAAAGTAATCGAAAACCGGACCCAGTCTTCAGGTATTGGCTTTAGCGCTACGGTGATGAGTAAAGCGCAGCGCAGTCTGACGGAGGTGTTCAAGGATGTGGAGCCGGAAGACTTGATCAAATTCGGCCTGATTCCTGAACTGGTCGGTCGTATGCCGGTGGTCGCCACGCTAGCCGAGTTGACCGAAGACGCCATGGTGCAAATTCTGACTGAGCCCAAAAACGCGCTGGTTAAGCAATATGCCAAGTTGATCGCCATGGAAGGCGCTGAGCTGGAGATCCGCCCTGAAGCGCTGCGCGCCATCGCTAAGCGTGCCCTGGCCCGCAAAACCGGCGCGCGTGGCCTGCGCTCCATCTTGGAGCAGTCGTTGATCAACACCATGTACGATTTACCAGACTCTAACGAAGTGGAAAAAGTGGTGGTCGATGCCTCAACAATTGAGGAAAACCATCCACCCTTGCTGGTCTACCGCGAGGTCGCCAAAAAGGCGTGAGCCCAATGCGCGCCACTCCCTGCAAGCCCGCAATTCGTACCGGAGCATGGGCGGCTTTGCGGGTTTTGCGCCGCGCTAGGCTTGAAATCTCAAACAACCAGACCATATCCAACAAATAGAAAAGGATTTTTATGTCCGGTTACGCCCCCCTCGACGCGCTTCCCGTTGACCTTCCCATGTTGCCGCTGCGCGACGTGGTGGTCTTCCCCCACATGGTGATTCCGCTGTTTGTCGGCCGACCCAAAAGCATCAAGGCCCTGGAGGCGGCGATGGAAGCGGAGCGCCGCATCATGCTGGTCGCGCAAAAAACCGCCGCCAAAGACGAACCGCTGGTCTCTGACATGTTCGACATGGGCTGCGTATCTACAATTTTGCAGATGCTCAAGCTTCCCGATGGCACGGTCAAGGTGCTGGTTGAGGGCCACCAGCGTGCCAAGGTGAATCGTATCGATGACGGCGAAAGCCATTTCACCGCCAATGTGCTGCCATTGGACGCCCAAAGCACTTCAGGTGTCGAGGGCGAAACCCAGGCCAGCGAAATTGAGGCTTTGCGCCGCGCGGTAATGCAGCAGTTTGACCAGTACGTCAAGTTGAACAAAAAAATCCCGCCTGAGATCCTCACCTCGATTGCCAGCATTGATGATCCGGGCCGCCTAGCCGACACGATTGCCGCCCACATGCCCTTGAAGTTGGAAAATAAGCAAGCGGTATTGGCGCTGCCCCTGGTCAAGGCGCGGCTGGAGAATTTGTTTGAGCAAATCGAACGCGAAGTGGACATCCTGAACGTGGATAAAAAAATCCGCGGTCGCGTCAAGCGGCAAATGGAAAAAAACCAGCGCGACTTCTATTTGAATGAGCAAGTCAAGGCGATTCAAAAAGAATTGGGTGACGGCGAAGACGGCGCTGACATCGAAGAAATAGAGAAAAAAATCAAGGCAGCGCGCATGCCAAAAGAGGCCTTGAAAAAGGCCGAGAGTGAACTTAAAAAGCTGCGTCTGATGTCGCCCATGTCCGCCGAGGCGACAGTGGTACGCAATTACATCGACGTACTGGTTGGCTTACCTTGGGCGACCAAGACCAAGATCAAGCACGATCTGGGTAATGCCGAAAAAGTGCTCAACGAAGACCACTACGGTCTGGACAAAGTCAAAGATCGCATCCTCGAATACCTTGCGGTGCAGCAACGCGTGGACAAAGTCAAAGCCCCTATTTTGTGCCTCGTGGGTCCTCCCGGCGTGGGCAAGACCTCGCTAGGTCAATCCATTGCGAAAGCTACTGGCCGTAAATATGTACGTATGGCCCTGGGCGGCATGCGTGACGAGGCGGAAATCCGTGGTCATCGGCGCACCTATATCGGCGCGATGCCAGGCAAGGTCTTGCAGAGCTTGACTAAAGTCGGCACGCGCAATCCCTTGTTCTTGTTGGATGAAATCGACAAATTGGGCACGGACTTTCGCGGCGACCCGAGTAGCGCCTTGCTCGAAGTGCTGGACCCGGAGCAAAACCACAAGTTTGGCGACCACTATGTGGAAGTGGACTATGACTTGAGTGACGTGATGTTCGTTGCTACGTCCAACTCCATGAAGATTCCACCAGCGCTATTGGATCGCATGGAAGTGATCCGTCTCTCGGGCTACACCGAAGACGAAAAAGCCAGTATTGCCATGACGTATTTGCTGCCCAAGCAAATGAAAAACAATGGTCTCAAGGAAACGGAATTGGCAATAGCCGAAGACGCCATTCGCGACATCGTGCGCTACTACACCCGCGAGGCCGGCGTACGTTCGCTGGAGCGAGAGCTGTCCAAAATTTGCCGCAAAGTGGTCAAAGCCCTGCT
>CANJXV010000029.1 GCA_947478935.1 Comamonadaceae bacterium | reverse complement strand
CTGCGGCTAGAGGGCAAGGCAGCGCCTGGCGCGATAAAGCCTTCGGCCAGGGCCTGCACCACCATGTCGCGCAACTGGCTTTGCAAAGACACGCCCCGCCCTTCAAAGCGCCGGAACAATCGCCGCCACATCAGGGCGTTGCTGCTAGAAGACGTCGCCATCAGCGAGCGCCCCCATGGATTGCCACGGCCTGCGGCCTCGCAATGACGCGATTTCCGTCACTGCGAGGAGCGTTAGCGACGTGGCAGTCCATGGCTTCATCTTGCCAACCCATGCTGCAGCGCAACAGGCTAACAACAGGTCTTAATCTGGCCTTACGCATAGTTTGCATCTGGTCTTATCGGGAGGTTAATCTGCTATCTATTATGGGGCGCTTGAACCTGCCACAAAGCCGCTATGACTATCGAATACCTGAAAACCGCCAAGCACAGCGCGCAAAGCCATGACAGCGACACCACCGCCACGGTCCAGGCCATGCTGGCCGCCATACGCGCCGGTGGCGAAGAGCGGGTGCGTGAATACGCCCGCGCGCTGGACGGCTGGCACGGCCCTATCGTCTTGGGGCCAGAGTACTTTGCGCGGGCCGACCTGGCTTTGAGCGAGGGTGTGAAAAGCGATATCCGCTTTGCGCATCAGCGCGTTACCGATTTTGCGAAACGTCAACGCGAAGCCATGCAGGAATTCAGCCATGAATTTATGCCCGGCCTGACCGCGGGTCAGCGCCTAATTCCCTGCCAGAGCGCGGGTTGCTACATACCCGGCGGGCGCTATGCGCACGCGGCCAGCGCCATCATGAGTGTGGGCACGGCCAAGGTGGCGGGAGTCGGCCATATCGTGGCCGCCACACCAGCGCAAGGCGCCAACGGCATCCACCCGGCGATTTTGTTTGCGCTGCAACTGTGTGGTGCGGACACTGTGTTGGCCCTGGGCGGTGTGCAGGCCATTGCCTCTATGACTATGGGCTTGTTTGGCTGCACACCCGCCGACATCATCGTCGGCCCCGGCAACCGCTATGTGGCCGAAGCCAAGCGTTTGCTGTTTGGGCAAGTGGGCATTGACGTAATAGCTGGCCCCACCGAATCTTGCGTGATTGCCGACGACAGCGCCGATGCCGATATCGTCACTGCCGACCTGGTGGGTCAGGCCGAGCACGGGCCGGATTCGCCCGTATGGCTGATCAGTAGCTCACGCACTTTGGCCGAACAAGTGATGGCGCGTGCGCCCGTTGCTATTGCCGCCCTGCCCGAACCAGCGCGCAGCGCGGCCGGCGCGGCCTGGCGCGACTATGCCGAAGTGGTGCTGGTGAGCACGCCCGAAGAAGCCGTGCAGGTGAGCGACCGTTATGCGCCCGAGCATGTGCAGGTGATGGCGCGTGATCTGGACTGGTGGCTGGCGCACCTAAGCAATTACGGCTCTTTATTCTTAGGCGAGAACACCACGGTGGCCTATGGCGACAAATGCAGCGGGCCTAACCACATCCTGCCCACACGCGGCGCGGCGCGCTATTCCGGTGGCTTGTCGGTGGGTAAATTTATTAAGACACTTACGTGGCAGCGGTTGGATCGCAGCGCCAGCGGGGCAGTCGGCCAAGTGGCGGCGCGCATCTCGCGGCTAGAAGGCATGGAGGGCCATGCGCGCACCGGCGACATCCGTCTGCACAAATTTTTTCCCGAACAAACATTTGAACTGGGCAGTCTGGACGACTACCCTGCCGAGTCTTGGAGCGGCGCGCAAGCGGCCAGCACCTAACCCGGTGCCTAATTTTTTTACTACTCTTTAGTCCACTACAAAAGCACGCCATGAAACTTTCCAAATTCCCTCGCCTGCGCATCACCCATGGCCCCACACCGCTAGAGCCCATGCCACGGCTGAGCGCAGCACTAGGCGGCCCCACGCTATGGATTAAGCGTGACGACTGCACCGGCCTGGCCACCGGTGGCAACAAAACACGCAAGCTGGAATACCTGGTGGCCGAGGCTCTGCAACAAGGCGCGGACACCTTGATCACACAAGGTGCCACCCAGTCCAACCATGCACGCCAAACCGCCGCGATTGCCGCCAAGATGGGCATGCAATGCCACATCATTTTGGAAGACCGCACCGGCTACCGCCACGCCGATTACCAACATTCGGGCAATGTGTTTTTGGACTATTTGTATGGCGCCCACGTCAGCGAAGTACCGGCTAACACGCCCATGGACGCGGCTATGGAAACCCTGGCTGCGCAATTGCGCGCCAAGGGCAGCAAGACCTACATCATTCCCGGTGGCGGCTCCAACGCCGTGGGCGCGCTGGGCTATGTCACCTGTGCTTTAGAGCTAGCCGACCAGGCGATGAACATGGGCTTGGTGATTGACAGCCTGGTACATGCCACTGGCAGCGCGGGCACGCAAGCGGGTCTGGTGGTGGGCATGGAAGGTGCACGCACCCAGATACCGGTGCTAGGCATTGGCGTGCGCGCCCCGCGCCAGCCGCAAGAAGAAAAAGTATTTGCGCTGGCGCAACAAACCGCCGAGCTGCTCGGCGTACCCGGCGCGGTGCAACGTGACCACGTGGTCGCCAATTGCGATTACATCGGCGAGGGTTACGGCATCCCCACGGCAGGCATGATGGAGGCGGTGACTATGCTGGCGCAGCTCGAAGGTATCTTGCTAGACCCGGTGTATTCGGGCAAAGGCATGGCCGGCTTGATCGACCTGATCCGCAAAGGTAATTACCGCAAAGACCAGAACATTGTGTTTTTGCACACCGGCGGCTCGGTCGGCCTGTTCGGCTACCAACACGCTTTCCCCTACCCCACATGAGCGACATTGCCGCCATCGTCCACGCCAGCGCCGCTGTGCACGCGGAGAGCGCATGATCGGCGTAATCGGCGGCATGGGCCCCTTGGCGACGGTGGATTTTTTCGCCAAAGTGGTGGCGGCCACACCGGCCCAGGACGACGCTGGCCATGTGCCCTTGCTGATCCACAGCGACCCGCGTATTCCGGGGCGACCTGCGGCTTTATTGCAAGGTGGCCCCTCGCCCCTGCCCGCACTGATGGCTGCACGCGACCGGCTGATTGCCGCCGGTGCGCAAGGCCTGGTGATGGCTTGCAACACCGCACATTACTGGCATGCCGCTTTACGCGAGGGCTGCGCACTGCCCTTTCCTTCGATAGTGGATGTCGCTTGCGATGCGGCCTTACTGCGCTTTGGCGCGGGCGCGCGTATCGGACTGGTCGCTACGCGCGCTACGCTGGCCACTGGTTTGTTTAACAGCGCCTTACAAAGTCGCGGCCTTAGCTGGGTGGCGACACGACAGAGCGCTTTGGACGACTGGGTCTTACCGGCGATTGCTTTGGTGAAAGCCGGTAAGACGGCGCAGGCCGGCCCGCTGCTGGCGCAGGCGATTGCGCAAATGCAGGCCGATGGCGCCAGCGGCATCATCCTCGCTTGCACTGAAGCGCCTATGGCTTTGGAGCACGCAAGCCCTGCTGTGCAATCCCTGTGTCTGGACAGTACCCAGGCGCTGGCGCAGGCCACGGTAGCACTATGGCAGCAGCTATCGCTAAGCGGGACTAAGGCGGCAGTCCGTGACTAAGCGCTCTGCAACAAAATTTTCTGGCACACGCGCGGCCATGACCCACCGTTTTATTGTCACCAAGGAAAGCGCTCATGTCTGACAACAGCCCAAAGCCCGCGCGCATGCAGCTAGACCTGACGTGGCAAGAAGCCGTACCGCAGCCCGGTGTGCAAGCTGCGCTAGCTTTGATGGAAAGCGGCAAGATGCACCGGTACGGCGAGACCGGCGCTAAGCCCGGCGAAGCAGCTGCATTAGAAGCGCAGTTCGCCGCCGAACTAGGCATGCCCTATTGCGTGGCTATGAATTCCTGCGGCTCCACGCTGTTTGCAGCGCTTCGTTGCAGTGGTGTGCGACCGGGTGACAAAGTGCTGAGCAACTGCTTTACCCTGGCGCCAGTACCCGGTGCCATTGCCCATGCGGGTGCGGCACCGGTGCTGGTGGATGTGACCGAAGACTTACTCATCGACCTGGACGACTTAGGGCGCAAAGCAGCAAGCAGCGGCGCCAAAACTTTGTTGCTGTCGCATATGCGCGGCCATATTTGCGATATGGATGCTTTGACGGCTATTTGCCAAGAATTTGGGATTGCTTTGGTTGAGGACTGTGCCCACACCATGGGTGCTTCTTGGAACGGCAAAGCCACAGGTACCTGGGGTGTGGCGGGTTGCTTCAGTTTGCAAAGCTATAAGCACGCTAATAGCGGCGAGGGCGGCTTGCTGGTCACGGCCGACGCGGACTTGGCCGCGCAAGCGGTGCTGCTGTCCGGTAGTTACATGCTCTATGCCTCGCACCTGGCGCGGCCCGGCCCAGAGGTGTTTGAACGCTGGAAATACCACACGCCCAACTTCAGTTTGCGCATGAGCAATTTGCCCGCCGCACTGGCGCGGGCCCAGTTAGGCGAAGTGCTGCAAGAACGCTGCCAACGCTGGAACCAGCGCTATGGCTGGCTGGCCGGTGCACTGGACGGTGCAGCGCATATACGTCTGCCGCATCGTCCGCACAAGGAGCAGTTTGTCGGTAGCTCCATCCAGTTTTTGCTACGCGATATGACCCGATCTCAAATCCAATCGGTCATCGCTGCCTGCGCAGAGCAAGGCGTGCACATCAAATGGTTCGGTGCCGACGAGCCTGTGGGTTTCACCAGTGTATGGACGCACTGGCGATACTTCGGCCAAGCGCAGGATTTACCGCAAGCGCAAGTGGTGCTTGCCGCTTTGTGCGACCTGCGCCTACCCCTTTCGCTGACCCAGGCCGATTGCTTGGGCATTGCGCACACGATACGAGCGGCTGTGAAAAGCGTGTTTTCGTAGGACCATGCCCCGCATGGATTTTTTTATAAAAAGGAGACTTATATGAAATTGCACAAACGCCAATTACTGGCACTTGCAGCAGGCCTGAGCCTGTGGAGCGCTGCCGCGCTAGCGCAGCAAAAAGAGGTGACCTTTGCGCACCAGGACATGCTAGTTCCTTTCCAGGCCGTTATCGAATCGGGCGAGTTGGAAAAAGCCACGGGTTACAAAATCAACTGGCGCATGTTCGGTGGTGGCGGCGACGTTATCAAGGCTATGGCTTCGGGTGATGTGCAACTCGGCCAGGTCGGCTCCAGCCCCCTGACCGCTGCGGTGACCCAGGGCCAGGACATCAAACTGTTCTGGATTTTGGATGACATCGCCGATGCCGAGGCGCTGATTGCGCGCAATGGCAGCAACGTCAATTCGGTCAAAGACCTCAAGGGTAAAAAAGTGGCTACGCCTTTTGTGTCCACGGCGCACTACCAGTTAATGGCGGCGATGAAGCTCGAAGGTTTGACAGCCAAGGACGTAAACGTCCTGAATTTGCGCCCGCCGGAAATTGCAGCAGCTTGGGAGCGTGGCGATATCGATGCCGCCTTCATCTGGGACCCAGTGCTCTCCAAAATAAAGAGTAACGGCAAGGCGATTGCCAGCTCGGGCTCAATCGGCCAAAAAGGCTATCCCACGTTTGACGGTATTGCAGTGAACACCAAATGGGCCGCAGAGAACGAGGCCTTTATGGTGGCTCTGGTGAAAGCCTTGAACAAGGCCGACAGCGAGTACCGCGCCAACAAAGCCTCTTGGACCGCTGACACGCCCCAAGTCAAAGCCATTGCCCGCGTGACCAAGGCCGATGTAAAAGACGTGCCCGCCGCGATGGCGCTGTATATCTTCCCCACCGCAGCGGAGCAATTGGGCCCTAAATGGCTGGGCGGCGGCGCTGCCAAAGCCATGGCCGAGACCGCAGTGTTCCTGAAAGAGCAAGGCCGTATCCAGGAAATCAAACCCGACTACAAAGTGTTTGTGACCGATGTGTATGCAAAGAAAGCTGCTAACTAAAGCAAGCGCTCTTGAAGTAAAAACCCCCGCTGTGGTGCGGGGGTTTTTTGTGATTTACTGCACCATCGCTACCGCTTGATCGACAAAGCGATAGACCTCGGCCGGTGTGATTCCATTGGGGCCCTTGGTCTTTTTGTCGCGCGTCTGGCCAGTGCGCACTACCACCAGTTCTAGCGACGGCACCACGATCACGTACTGGCCTTGATGTCCCTGCAAGAAATAAAACGGGTGTTTATATGTCCAATCCATCCACAGTGAATGGCCGTAATAAGGCTGCAAGTCAGGCTTGCGGATACGCTCTACAAAGGCCTTGTCCAGCAAGGCCTGGCGGTTCCATTGGCCGTCTTGCAGCAGTAGCTGACCGAACTTGGCAAAGTCGCGCGCCGTGGCAAAAATACAGCAATAGGTGCGCTCCATGCCGCCTGCGCTGACCTCACGGTCCAGCGTGTAAATCGCATCGCTTTCCATACCTAGCGGCACCCATAGGCTGCGGGACAAATGCCCGCTAATGCTCAGTCCCGGTTCCTTGGCTTGCAAGGCGCGCTTGAGAAAAACGCCCAATAGCTGAGTGCTGCCGCTGCTGTATTCGTACTCGGTGCCAGGCTCACGCTCAAAGCCTTGGCCGAGCACCAGCTTTTCAGCATTTTTGCCATAGTACAAATCGGTAGTGATGTTCAGCGGCAAGTAGTAGTTCTCCGTCCAGTCATGGCCGGACTTCATGCTTGAGAGCTGCGACACGGTAGCCTTTTGACCTCGCGGGTCTTGCGCATATTCAGGTAAGCGCTCGGTCAAGGGTGCGTCAAAGCTGCTGATAAAGCCCTGCTGCACGGCTTGTTGTACCTGCAAGGTGGTGATGGTTTTAGCCATAGAAAAAGAGTTGGTACGGCTTTGGGCGGAATAAGCGCCGAAATACTGCTCATGCACCAGAGCACCTTTTTGTGCCACCAAAAACGCTGCCGTGCCGTACTGCTGCAAGTAGGCTGCCATGGCCGGATCCAATGTTTTTTGGTTGTAGCGGGCATCTTTGGGCCAAGCCTGAGGTGGGCCCGCGGCAATGCTGTTTTGCGCAAAATTATTGGCGTCGTCAATATGGGCAGTGCTGTGTCCCTGGAAATATGTGCTAGCTAGGGCTTTCCAAAAATAGCCATGCCCGCCTAGCTGGATCGCCACCGCCAGCACGGCCAATACCAACAGTAGGCCGTAAACGAATTTTTTCATATTGTTTCCTTGGTTCGTTGGATTCTAAGCAAGGCCATATAGCGATTGCGTGGTAGCACGCCTCTTAGCGGAAATCTCGACTACCTGCGGATAAATCGCCCAGCCAATCTGTCAGGTCAACTAGTCGCTTGGCTATCAAGTGGCGCACCTGACCGCCGCTTTCTTCATCGCGCTGCCACACGCCATAGACCGCCAACAGCCGAGCGCGCAATAGCTCGGTGCGTTGTTTTTCTTTGAGGCTCTTCCAGACAATAACGTTGATGCTGCCGGTCTCGTCTTCCAAGGTCACAAAGACGACGCCTTTGGCGGTTTGTGGTTGCTGGCGCATGGTGACGATACCGCAAGCGCGCACCAAACGGCCATGCGGTAAGTCGCGCAACTGCGCGGCGCTAAGCAAGTTTTTAGTTGCCAGTCGTGCACGCAAAAACGCCAACGGATGGCTGCGCAAAGTCAGGCCGGTAGCTGCATAGTCAAACACCACTTCTTGCGCTTCATGCGCAGCGGCCAAGACCAGCGGCTTTTCGTATACCGGCGCACCTTGCAAAAGCGCGGGCGCGCGGTGTAGCGCCGACGCGTCCCATACCTGCTGGCGGCGATGCCCGCTGAGCGACCACAAAGCATCGGCGCTGGCTAAGGCTTTGAGGTCGCCCGCATCCAGTCCACAACGCAAAGCCAAGTCTTCGGTACTGGCAAAAACACCCTGCCTGCGCGCCACACTGATACGCAAAGCCACGCGCGCATGCAAACCAGCCACCATGCGCAACCCCAGGCGAATTGCAGGTTGTAAATTGGGTTCTGACCCCGATTTTTCGAGCATGCAGTCCCAGTCGCTGTAGCTCACGTCGGCGGGCCGCACCTCGAGGCCGTGGCGGCGGGCGTCTTGCACTAGTTGGCTAGGGCTGTAAAAGCCTAACGGTTGGCTGTTGAGCATGGCTGCCAGAAAACAGGCAGGCTCATGGCATTTGAGCCAGCAGCTCACATAGACCAGCAGCGCAAAACTGGCGGCGTGGCTTTCAGGAAAGCCATATTCGCCAAAGCCTTCGATTTGTTTGAACAGCGTATCGGCGTAGTCTTGCGTATAGCCATTGGCGACCATGGCGCCGACCAGGCGTTCGTAAAAATGTTGCACCCCGCCCTGGCGTTTCCAAGCGGCCATGGAGCGGCGCAGGCTGTCGGCTTCGCCGCCGCTGAAGTTGGCCGCTGCCATGGCGATTTGCATCACCTGCTCCTGAAAAATAGGCACGCCCAAAGTGCGTTTGAGCACTTCTTGCAAAGCAGCGCTGGCGTATTGCACCGCTTGCGGGTTAGCGCGCGCCTTCAAGTAAGGATGCACCATGCCGCCCTGAATAGGACCGGGCCGCACGATGGCTACTTGCACCACCAGGTCGTAAAAACAACGCGGCTTGAGGCGCGGCAGCATGCTCATTTGCGCGCGGCTTTCGATCTGGAAAACACCCACGGTATCGGCCTGGCAAATCATGTCGTACGTGGTCGGGTCTTCTGCAGGGATGTCTTGCAGGCGCAGTGGCTTGCCACGCCACTGGCCTATGAGGTCCAGGCAGCGGTGGATGGCGCTGAGCATGCCCAGGGCCAGTACATCGACTTTAAGCAAACCCACGGTATCTAGGTCGTCTTTGTCCCACTGGATGATGCTGCGATCAATCATGGCCGCGTTTTCTACCGGCACGATGCGCGTCAGCGGCCCTTGCGTCAGCACAAAGCCGCCCACATGCTGGCTGAGGTGGCGCGGAAAGCCTTGTAGTTGCGTAGCCAGATCAAGCCAGAGTTGTAGGCGGCGTGGTGGTGGAATAGCGAAGTCTGTTTCTTCGTGTGACGCCTGAACGGAAGAGCGTTCAATCGCGCTTTGTAAGCGCTCGGCCAGCACGGTGCGGCCGTACATCCCAGGATGCTCTTTGGCAAGCGCGTTAATTAGCGCTTCGGGAATTTGCAGTGTGCGCCCTACATCGCGCAGCGCACTACGTGGTCGATAGCGCGTGACCACAGCGGTAATGGCGGCACGCTCGCGGCCATATTTGGCGTAGATGTATTGGATGACTTCTTCGCGCCGCTGGTGCTCAAAGTCCACGTCAATATCGGGTGGCTCGTCGCGCTCGCGCGAGATGAAGCGTTCAAAGAGCACGCTCATGCGCGACGGGTCCACCTCAGTCACGCCCAGGCAATAGCACACCGCCGAATTCGCCGCCGATCCACGCCCCTGGCACAAAATGCCGCGGCTACGCGCAAAGCGCACGATGTCGTGTACCGTGAGGAAATACATCTCGTACTTCAACTCGGCAATTAAAGCCAACTCATGCTCCACCTGTGCGCGCACGCTGGCGGGTATGCCTCGCGGGTAGCGCACGCATGCGCCCTCTTCGGTGTAATGGCGCAGCGTTTGCGCCGGCGTCTGGCCCGGTAACACAGCCTCTAAAGGGTAGTGATAACGCAAGCTATCCAAGGAAAAATGGCAGCGGCTGGCAATCTCCAAAGTGTTGGCTAAATGCTCTGCATCAAACAAACTTGCCAAACGCACACGGCTGCGCAAATGCCGCTCCGCATTGGCCTGCAAGCCGCGCCCGCATTGCGCCAACGGCAGGCGCATGCGCACGGCGGTGATCACATCGTGCAATGGCTTGCGCGAACGCACATGCATTTGCACCGCGCCCACGGCCACCAGCGGCAGACCACTCAAGTGCGCGATCTGGCGTGTGCGCAAGCTGTGCAGCGCGTCCTGCGCGCCCAAGCTGCGCGTCGCGCCCAACCACACCTGCGCGCCATAGCGCGCGCGCGCAGCCACGGCAATCGCACAGGCTTTTTCTACCGACAAAGCGGGTGGCAAAAGCAAAATAATTTCATTGCCCGCCAAGCTCGGCCAGGCCGCCCAGCAGCCCCGCTCTGGCTGCCAATGCAACGCGTACTGCCCCTTGGGCGCAGCGCGGCGCGCGCTGCTGATGAACTCGCACATATTGCCCCAGCCCTGCAAATCGTGTGGCAAGGCGACGAAGCGAAAACACGCCTCGTCGGCTGAGGCTGCAGCAGGCATCGCACCCGGCGCCGCAGCATCAGTACCTTGCGTGGACGACTTTGTCAGAGCTTGGCCACGGCGCGGCTTTGCGTCCGGCACAGACCAGGATGCGCGCACGCCAAACTCAGCGCCCGGCAACAACTGCAAACCCGCCTTACGCGCCGCCTCGTGCGCCCGCACGACCCCGGCCACTGAGCACTCGTCTGTGAGCGCCAGCGCCGCATAGCCCAAAGCCTTGGCCCGCGCCACCAACTCTTGCGGCAAAGACGCGCCATGCTGAAAGCTGAACGCGCTCATGGCGTACAGCTCGGCATAGGCGGGGGACGGGGTGGCGGTGGGCACGGGGGTTTTCTTGAGAATACTGTATGAAAATACAGTATAAACAAGCAACCTAGACCCTGTAGGAACCTTAGGATCACCCCCTGTATCTCAGAAAGCTCGATGAAGACAGCTATCGCCCCGGACTCCGGTACCACCACGCCAGCACCCATCACCCTGCGCCAAGCCTGGCCGTTTTGGTTGAAGGTGGGCTTTATCAGCTTTGGCGGCCCGGCGGGGCAGATTGCGCTGTTGCACGAAGAGTTGGTAGAGCGGCGGCGCTGGATTTCAGATGCGCGTTTTTTGCATGCGCTCAATTACTGCATGGTGCTACCCGGCCCGGAGGCGCAGCAGCTGGCCACCTACCTAGGCTGGCTGATGCACCGCACCTGGGGCGGCATCGTGGCAGGGGTGTTGTTTGTGCTGCCTTCACTGTTTATCCTGATCGGTTTGTCGTGGGTCTACTTGGTGTTTGGCGGTACGGCGCTAGTGGCGGGGCTGTTTGCGGGCATCAAGCCTGCCGTTACAGCTATCGTGTTGCAAGCGGCCTGGCGCATCGGCACGCGCACCTTGCGCCACCGATTGTTGTGGGCGCTGGCGGCCCTGTCCTGGTTTGCGCTGTATGTGTTGCAAGCGCCTTTCCCGGCCATCGTGCTGGGCGCGGGGCTGATAGGCGCCATCGGCGGGCGCTTTGCACCGCAGGTGTTTCAAGCAGGCACCGGCCATGCAGCCAAGGCCGGGCCGCATGCATCGGCTTTGATTGACGACGACACGCCCACACCCGCGCATGCACGCTTTACGCTGGCCGGTTTGGTCAAGGTGCTGGCCATCGGGCTGCTGCTGTGGCTGCTGCCCATGGCGCTGCTGGTGCTGTCGCAGGGCTGGGAACACACGCTGACGCAAATGGCCTGGTTTTTCACCAAAGCGGCACTGCTGACTTTTGGCGGCGCGTATGCGGTGCTGCCCTATGTGTACCAGGGCGGCGTAGAGCAATTTGGCTGGGTAACGGCGACGCAAATGATCGATGGCCTAGCCCTAGGCGAGACCACGCCGGGGCCGCTGATCATGGTGGTGGCTTTTGTCGGCTATGTGGGCGGACACACCCAAGCGCTGCTTGGCGCAGACCATCTCTTTTTAGCTGGTGCGCTGGCCGCCACGGTGGTGACCTGGTTTACCTTTTTGCCCTCGTTTGTATTCATCCTGGCCGGGGGGCCCTTCATCGAATCCACACACCAGGATTTGCGCTTAAGCGCCCCGCTCACCGCGATTACCGCCGCCGTGGTGGGTGTCATCGTCAGCCTGGCGCTGTTCTTCGGCCAGCATGTGTTCTGGCCGCAAGGCATGCATGGGCGTTTTGATGTGGCATCCGCTGTCATCGCCGCAGCTGCTGCGCTGGCGCTGATCCGCTTTAAGCGGCCAGTGGTGCAGGTGATCGCTGCTTGTGCGCTGGCGGGCTGGGTTTTGTCGGTGTTGGCTTGAGCCACGGCATAAGCCCACCAAGCCTTCAGGCAAACAAGCCATGCAAATACCAAGCAGCACCCTGCCCCTGGGCTGCGCCTAGACGCTCGCGATAAACCCAGAGCAAACCCTGGCCGGGGCTGTGGGCAATGTAGTAATCGCGCTGCACTTGGGGCCCCGTGTCCCAGGCCTGTAGCTCCAAGCGCTGCGGCCCGGCCAGCAAGGCCAGCGGGCCATCCCATTGGGGCAGACCATCAGCTCCGCTAGGCAGGCTGCGCGCCTGGGGCAGCAACCAGGTGGGATACAGCGCCTGTGCATCCGTCGCTCTGGCTTGTGGCGCAGCGTGGGTGCTTGGGGCCGTGCCGCTGTTGGCCAGGCCTACGACGTTTAGCCTAGCGCCGCTCGCTGCTGCCCATCGACTTGGCTCCAGAGGGTGGCCCGCGCCCAGCGCCTGCCAGTTTTGCATGCACTCGGGGCGATGGTCGTCCTGCAAATGCACGGCGCGCACGCTGTCAGGCCCCAGGCGCGCGGCTACGCGTTCGAGCAAATGGTGCAGGCTGTCGCCGCTGCGGATTTCATCGGGCAAAAGGCTCAGGCTTTGGCCGCGCAGTGCGCAGGTTTCCAGCGTACGCAGGCGCAAATACAAGACCGGCGCGGGCAAGGTGACTTGGGCCAGGTGTTCGGCCAGCAGCCGCTCCAGGTGGCGCGGGTCTTGGGTGGGCTCGGCGGTGCGCAAGTGCAAACGGCCATAGCCATCGCCCTGGTGCCAGGCGTCGCGGTAGCGGGCATTGGCACGGCGCGCATCGAGCTGCCAGCGCAGCTCTAGCGCCAACACCCCATGCTGGCGGGCGCGCAACCACAGTTGCAACTGCGCCAGCAAACGGCGTGCGCCAAACAGCATCGCGGCGGCGGATTCGACCTGCGCGGCCAGCTCCAGCGGCGCGTCAAACACTTCGGGCAAGCGCAACCAGGCATAGACCTCGGGCGCAGTGCCATAGGCCTGGTCTAGGGATGCCAGCAAGGGCGCGCCGAAGCGGCGGGCTATGCCGCCACGGGGCAAGGCGCGCAACTGGCCCCAGGTAGTACAGCCCAAGCGCTCCAGCATGGGTAGATGCGCCTGCGCTGCAGCCAGCGTGTGTAGGGGCAAATCATCGGGCGGTAACGGCGGGTGCGCCAAGTCGCCCACCTGCTGCAAAGCATCGCACGCCAGGCGCGCCAGCGCGAGCAAAGCGCTATCGCCATGCGCGTATTGCATGGGCAGGGGCGCGTGGCCGGGCTCCAAAAGCGCCTGCACCAGCGCCTTGCGTCCGCTAAACAAGCGCTCGCTGGCCGAGATTTCCAACACCAGCGCCTGCTGCACTTGCGCCACCCAAGGCGTGAATTGCAAACTCCACCAGGCCAGCGCCGCCAGCGGGTCAGCCCAGACTGCAGCGCCTGAAAACTCTGTTCCCACATCCGGGGAAGTAGCGCCGCACAAAGCGCTTGTAAGCGGCAAGGCCGTTAATGGCGCATAGCCACTTGCACCGGCATCACGGCCAGCAGCGCGCTGCGCGCCTTGCGGACGCACGGCCAGCCAATAGGGCTTCATGAGGCCGCCCTGCGTGGCTGCAAGACAGCGATGTGCGCTGAGGTGGTCTGCGTTGGGGCGGCCTGCAGGCTTGGTGAAGACTCTGCCGCAGGAGCCAGCTTGACGCTGGCCAGCACGCGCAAAAGCGCTGCTGGGCGTGCGGCCAGATGCAGGGGCACTTCCAGCGGTGGGCCCCTACGCTTGAGAATGTGGACCGCAAGCGCAGCCCCCTCCTCCAAATCCAATAACAAGCGCAGCACAGCGGGCGAGGCCTGCGCCTGCGCAGCGCTGGGACGCAGCACGAAAAGCAGTTTGTGGTGTTCGGCGGCGGCCCACTGCAAACGGCGCAATTGCTCGGGGCGCACCTGCGGCAGCCAGGCCAGCACCGCGTCCACCGCAGCGCAGCGCAGGGCCTGCTCGCTCAGCCACAGAGCGGCTGTGTCCTGGCTGTCAGCCGCGCCCAGCCAGAGCAGGCGCTGCGCCTGCAAACCCTGGGCTTGCAAAGCCGGCGCAAACGGCAGATATGGCGGCGCCACCAGTACCACCGGGCCGGTGCCGCTGCGCGCCAGCGCGGGCAGCAGCAAGCGCCATTCGTTGTGCGCGCCCGGCGCTTGCAGCAATTCGGTTAGCGCGCCCACGGGCCAACCGCCGCCGGGCAATTGGGCGTCCAGCGCCGCATCGCCGCTGGACAGAGTCTGCGCACGTGGCGCAGCCAGCGCATCGGCCCGCCAAACGTCGGCGCGCAGCAGCCCCTGCCCAGCGCGCTCGGGCAGGCTCTGGCTGGGGACAGGCAAGGCGGACATGGGCTAAAAATACTGTAAATAAATACAGTATATGGCAGCTTGGCGGGCCGACCGGCGCCCGCGTCAAGCCGCGTGAATCTCGTTGCCAACCGCCGGCCAGTGCCTGCGCATGTACATCCAGGCCACCAGGCCAATGCCCATCATGCAAATCGACGCCGTAGCCAACGCAACCGCCGAATGCATCACCAAGGGCGAGATGGCGCCCGCGACGATGGCATTGGCCAGCGAGCCGATAAAGCTTTGCAACGAGGAGGCCATGCCGCGCCGCTCGGGGTACAGGTCTAGCACCAACAACGTGACCACCGGCACCATCATCGCCCAGCCGAAAGCAAAAATGCCCAGCGGAAACAAGGCCCAGCTGACATGGGCGGTGAACAGCAAATTCGCCGCCAAGTTAACCACCCCAATGCACAACATGATCACAAAGCCGTTGCGGATCTGGCGCTTGGGCGTGATGCGCCCGGCCACGCGCCCACTGACCCAAGCTCCGGCCATGATGCCGCCAATGGTGATCAGAAAAAACCAGAAGAAATGCTGCGGCGCTAAATGCAGCACATCGCCCAAAAACACCGGTGCGCTCAGCACATACAAAAACATGCCGTTAAACGGAATGCCACTGGCTAAGGCGAGCAAGATAAAGCGCGGATCCGAGCTCAGTTGCCAGTAACCGGCCATCAAGTGCCGCACTTCAAAAGGCTGACGCAAACTGATGTGTAGCGTCTCGGGCAAGAGCCGGTAATTGGCAATCCACAAAGCCACGCCAATAGCGGTAAGAAACCAGAACACCAAATGCCAACTGCCCCACAGCAACAACTGCCCGCCGATCAGCGGCGCAATCGCCGGAGCGATACCAAAGTAAATCGTGATCTGGCTCATCACCTTTTGCGCTTGCGAGGGCGGGTACATATCGCGCACCACTGCGCGCGCCACCACAATGCCCGCGCCGGTGGAAAAGCCTTGCAGCGCGCGGAAAAAAATCAGCTGTCCTATGCTTTGCGACATCGCACATCCGAGCGAGGCCACGGTGAACACCGCCAAGCCCCAGAGCACCACCGGGCGACGGCCAAAGCTGTCAGAAATCGCGCCGTGAAACAGCGACATAAAAGCAAAGCCGAATAAATAAGCCGACAAGGTCTGCTGCATGTGCAAAGGCGTAGTGCCCAGCGAAGCAGAAATG
>CANJXV010000028.1 GCA_947478935.1 Comamonadaceae bacterium | reverse complement strand
TCAAGGCCATGCGCGGCACGCCGGGGTAACGTTCGTGCAATACCGTAAGCGCCCGGTATTCGGGCCTGAAGTCGTGGCCCCATTGGCTCACGCAATGCGCCTCGTCAATGGCAAACAAACTCAGTTGCCCGCGTTCAAACAGCGAGTCGAGCTGCGCCAAAAAACGCGCCGTGGTCACGCGCTCGGGCGCCGCGTACAACAGCGTGACATCGCCGCGCAGCAAACGCTGCTCCACCTGGTAAGCCTCCTCGCCCGATAGCGTGGAATTGAGAAACGCCGCGCTTACGCCCGCTTCATGCAATGCGCCCACCTGGTCGTGCATCAGCGCAATCAACGGCGAAATGACCACCGTGATGCCGTGCCCCGCTCGCTGGCGCGCAATCGCTGGAATTTGGTAACACAGCGATTTGCCACCTCCCGTGGGCATCAGCACCAGCGCGTCACCGCCCTCGCCCACGTGCTCAATGATGGCCTGCTGCGGCCCACGAAATGAGTCGTAGCCAAATACTTCTTGCAGGATGCTTAAATAAGACAAAGGCGCTACCGCGGGTGAGGTAATAATTGAAAAGAACTAGGGATGGTCTGCATAAGTCCGTCATCGCGAGGAGCGCAGCGACGCGGCGATCCATAAGTGGTCAATGGATTGCTTCGCTGCGCTCGCAATGACGGATTTGGACCAACGCAGACCGCCTCTAACGCGAATCCGCAAGGTGCTGAGTCTTGGTTCTTCTGCATCACTGCGGCTTCCTTTCTGCTGCTGCGGCCGCACGCGCCGCAAATTCGGCGCGCAAGGCGCGCAGCTTTTCGCGCGGGTCTTCTTTGACGGTGGCTTTGTCCAAAGCCATCTCGGCGATAAAGCGGCTGGGTTGTGCGGCTATCGTGTCGCGCCCTTTTTTGCGCCGCCGTGTCCAGCTCACCGACAGCGTTCGCTGCGCGCGGGTAATGCCCACGTACATCAAGCGCCGTTCCTCTTGCAAGCGGGTGACCAGGTCTGCATTCGCAAGCGCAGTAGCGGCTTCGTCCGGCGCATCATCGCCTGCTTTTTCCGTGGTGGCTTTACCCGCTTCCTCCATCTTGAAGGGCAGCATGCCTTCGGTCACACCCACCAGCATCACATGCGCCCACTCCAAGCCTTTGGCGGCATGCAGTGTGGACAGAGTGACGACGTTTTGGTCTTTTTCACGCTCGGTCAAAGTAGATAAAAGTGCAATGTTTTGCGCCACGTCCAGCAGGTTTTTACTGGCGCGCTGCATGATCAGAATGTCATCGTCCATCTGCCCGCCGCAGCGCTGCGCCATCCATTCGCAAAACTCCATCACGTGGGTCCATTTGACGGCCGCGATTTGCGGGCTGTCTGCGGTGTCATACAAATGTTTTTCGTAGGCGATGTCGGCCAGCCAGGTTTTCAGAAACAGCAAGGCGTTCTCGGCGCCTTCGGTGTGTTTGGCGCGAAACTGCAAATCGTTTACCGTGCGGCCAAACTCATTCAAACTACCCATGGCGCGGCTGGACAAGACCGAGCCCAGCGACGAGGAAAAAAGGGCTTCGAACAAGCTCAGTTTGTAACGGCTTGCAAAGGTACCCAAGCTGCCCAAAGTCTGGTGCCCTATGCCGCGCTTGGGCGTAGTGACGGCGCGCAAAAAAGCAGGGTCGTCATCGTTATTGGCCCACAGGCGCAGCCAGGCGCACAGGTCTCGAATCTCAGCGCGTTCAAAAAAGCTTTGTCCACCAGACACCTTGTACACAATACCCGCTTTACGCAACGCTTTTTCAAAAGGCTTGGCCTGGTGGTTGGCGCGGTAGAGCACCGCAAAGTTGCGCAGCTCTTTGAACTGCATGCCCGCTTGCGCGAGCGTGCCCTCTGCGCGCAAACTCTGGATGCGTGCCACCACACGCTCGGCTTCGTGGTCTTCGCTATCGGCGTCCACTACGCGCACCGGCTCGCCTTCGCCCAAATCGCTCCACAGGTTTTTTGGAAACAACTTGGGGTTGGCAGCAATCACATTGTTGGCCGCACGCAAAATGGCGGCGGTGGAGCGGTAGTTTTGCTCTAGCTTAATCACTTTAAGCGCCGGAAAATCCTTCGGCAGCAAACGCAGATTGTCCAGCGTGGCGCCGCGCCAGCCGTAAATACTTTGGTCGTCATCGCCCACCGCAGTAAAGCGTGCGGCGTCGCGCCCCGCCGCCAAGCTGCCATCGGGTTCGCAACCGACTAGCAGTTTAAGCATGGCGTATTGCGTGGCATTGGTGTCTTGGTATTCATCGACTAGCACATGCCCGGCAAAAGCCTGCCACTGTGCGCGCACTTCGGGGTACTCACGCAAGAGCTTCAGTGGCAAGCTAATTAAGTCGTCAAAGTCCACGCTTTGGTAAGCAGTTAAACGCTCTTCATAGCGCCCCATGATGACGGCGGCCTGGCGTTCGTCTTCATCGGCTGCCAGCGCCAAGGCTTGCTCGGCATTGAGCCCCGCGCTCTTCCAGGCGCTAATCGTCCATTGCCAATTGCGCGCGGTGGCCGAGTCGGTGCTGCCACCGGCGTCTTTCAATAGGCTGGTCACATCCGAGGTATCCAAAATGCTGAAGTGGGGCTTTAGCCCTAATACGGCGCCATGGCTGCGCAACATGCGCACGCCCAGCGCATGAAAGGTGCAGATCAAGACTTCTTGTGCGGCCTTGCCAATCAGTGTTTTGGCGCGCTCGCGCATTTCGGCAGCGGCTTTGTTCGTAAAGGTAATCGCGGCAATTTTTTGCGCCGGCATCCCCATTTGAATCAGGCGCGCGATTTTGTGCGTAATAACGCGGGTCTTGCCCGAACCGGCGCCGGCCAGCACCAGGCAGGGACCGTGCAGATAGTTCACCGCCTCCTGTTGGGCGGTGTTCATAGCGTTATGGGGGGAAGACATGCGCGAGGCGGCGGCAAAGGCCGGTAATGGGCAAACTCAAAAGGCCGCGCATCTTAACGGCAGGCCGGTGGCGTATTTGCCTTGACAATCGGACCATGTTGGAAATCTTCGAAATCACCTTTCCGTTTTTTGCTTTGGTTTTATCCGGTTACACCGCTGCCAAGCGCCAGATGCTGCCTTTGGTGGCGATTGCGGGCCTCAATTCCTTTGTTTTGTTTTTCGCGCTGCCCTGCATGCTGTATCGCTTCGGGGCCAATACGCCGATTGCGCAGCTGCTCGATCCCGCCGCCAGCATCACGTATTTGGTGTGTGGCTTGAGCATTGTGGCCTTGGTCATTGGTATTACCTTGCGCGAGCACATCGGCTGGAATGATGCGGCTTTTGGCGCCCTGGTAGGTGCCTTTCCAAATACCGGGTTTTTAGGCGTTCCACTGCTAGTAGCTATTTTGGGCAAGCAGGCAGCGGGTACGGCCATTGTTACGATTTTGGTGGATCTGTTGGTTACCACGTCTTTGTGTATCGCCCTATCACGCCTAGGCGGGCTGGGCACGACGGCGGGTGATGATGAACAGCGCGTCAGCCCGGCGCAAGCCGCGCGTAATGCCTTGCGCGGCGTGGCCACCAACCCCATGCTCTGGGCCATTCTGACCGGCGCTTTAGCTTCGGCCTTTGGCCTGGCCTTGCCCGCCCCGGTGGATGCCACCTTGGGCCTCCTGGCCGATTGCGCCTCGCCTGTGGCCCTATTTACTATCGGCGCGGTGCTGGCGCGATCCCAAATCATGGCCCAAGAAGGCCAGGCCCCCGTCGTGCCCTGGGCCGATGTGCTGCCGGTGGTGGCGGTCAAACTGCTGATTCATCCTTTGCTGGTGCTGGCGGCGGGCCTGCTTGCGCAAGCCATGGGCGCGCCTCTAGAGGACTCGGCGCTCACCGTGATGGTGCTGGTCGCGGCGCTGCCCAGCGCCAGCAATGTGTCCATGCTGGCCGAGCGTTTTGGCGCTAATAACGGACGCATCGCCCGCATTATTTTGGTGTCCACCGCATTGGCGTTTTTTACTTTCGCTGCCGCTGTGGCGTTGATGACGGGCTAGGCGCGCGCTGCGCAGGCTTCAATCCGTCTTTCCAAGCGCAGCCAATCGGTCGAGCCCAAAGCCGTCATTGGGCCCGCGGGCCGTGGCCATCCACGGCGTCCCGCAGACGTGGTCTGCCAATAGCTACACTCTGACACCCCCCGCAGGAGCACCAGCGTCGGCGGGCATGGACACTAAGCCAGCCTAAGGAAGACAACTATGGAAATGCTGCAAACCCCCGAGTTCTGGCTTGGGCTACTAAAAATCATCTGGATCAACATCATCCTTTCGGGTGATAACGCGGTCGTCATTGCATTGGCCGCGCGCGGCTTGCCGCTGGAGCAGCAGAAAAAAGCCGTCTTATTCGGTTCAGGTGCGGCGGTCGTTTTGCGTATTGTGCTGACCCTGGTGGCCGTGCAATTGCTGGCACTGCCTTATTTACAAATAGTAGGCGGCGCGCTGCTCTTGTGGATCGGCGTGCAACTGCTGTCCGAACACGGCGACGACGAAGGCGAGGAAAAACAATACGGCTCCATGATGGCGGCGATACGCACTATCTTGATTGCGGACCTGGTCATGAGCCTGGACAACGTCATTGCCGTTGCCGCCGCCGCCAAAGGCAGCATGGTGCTGCTGGTGCTGGGCCTGGCCATCAGCATTCCACTGGTGATTTTTGGCAGCACCTTGATGATCCGCCTGATGGAGCGCTTCCCGATTGTGGTGACTTTCGGCGCTGCGCTTATTGGCTGGGTGGGCGGCGAAACCGTGGTCAGCGACAAAGTGCTGGCACCGCTGCTCGAAAACGCCCACTGGCTGCACCAAGCCGGCCCGGCCCTGGGCGCGGGGCTGGTGCTGCTGCTGGGACGCTGGCTGCAAAAACGCCAAAACGCAGAGGAAGAGGCGCCGGCCTGAGGGGGGGCGCCCGCGCCTTTGGCTGCAAACAGCCCCCGCCGGCTGTATTTCGCCATCAAAAATCGATTTTTTCTCAGAAAATTCAAAAAAAACTATTGCTTTTACTGTTTTTGATGTATATTTGGTAACCGTTAACAAAAATGATTGTTTAAATAAACGCAAATTTGTTAATTAGGTACTTTGAATCGACTTTTTTAATTTATCAATAGGGAGTTTTTTATGAAAAATAGCATGCAAAAGGGTTTTACCCTGATTGAGTTGATGATCGTGATCGCGATCATTGGTGTTCTGGCGGCGGTGGCGGTGCCGGCCTATTCGGACTACACCGCGAAATCGCAAATCGCAGCGGGGCTTGCAGCCATCAAACCAGGCCAGTCTGCTATCGAAATTCAATTGAACGACGGGCTTACAGCTGACGTTACCCAAGTTGCGTCATTTGGTCTGCAGGGTACGAGCGGCAGTTGCTCGGCGATTACCGCGATAGCAAAAGGCGGGGCCAATGGCGGTGCAGCCGGTTTATTGTGCGCGCTGACGGGTACGACAAAAATTCAGGGTAAATTTATCCAGTTGAAGCGCGATGCCACCACGCTGGCCTGGTCTTGCATCACAAACGCGCCACAGGACTTGATGCCCAAAGGGTGCACCTACCAATCAGCTGCACCTACAAACCCAACCTAAGATTTACGAAGACACATCCGCTCGAGGAAAAGAGGCAATGCATTGGGTGCATTGCCTCTTTCTATGGGTGATCTGCGCTAACCTAAACCGCCGAACAAAGGGGCTCCGGGGCCTGAGCGCTGTTCCATTCATAGCTCCCCGGGGGTTGGCGTTCCTATCCTGTCGTAAACAGGCATAAGAAGCTGTTTTTTTAGCGTTTTCTCAGGGGTTTTAGATGAAAAATAGTGTGCAGAAGGGTTTTACCCTGATGGAGTTGATGATCGTGATCGCGATCATTGGCGTATTGGCGGCGGTGGCCATGCCGGCTTACTCAGACTACATGGCCAAATCGCAAATTGCAGCGGCGCTTGCAACTATCAAGCCGGGCCAGGCCCGTTTAGAAATTCTATTTAACGAGGGGCTTACAGCTGACGTTTACGACGTTGCTTTAATTGGTCTGCCATCAACTAGCGGCAGTTGCGCGAATATTAGCGTGGTGACAGATCGGATGCTCGGCATCGCCAGAATAGAGTGCCTCCTGAAGGGTTCGACAAAAACTCAGTTGTCGGAGGACCAAGAGCGTGTGGGTTCCATCATTTTGGAGAGAATGCCAGCTGGTAATAGTTACCAGGGGCTCCACAGGTGGGCTTGTTGGGGGGATGCGCTAGAGGCCTTGCTACCCAAAGGTTGCACCGGATTTGAAGCACCTACACCATTAACTCCGCCTTAGGAAAAGAGGCAATGCATCGGATGCTTTGGTTTTTTTTCGCAAACGTCAAGCTACGCCACGCAAGGCCATAAAGAGACTTAACCAACTCAGCGCACGCGTGGAGCTGGCGGGCTTGGATGCCATGCGCAAGGACCGCAGCGTAGAAGATTTAGCGGCTTTTGAATGGGTGGCCGCATGAACCCCAGCTGGCGGATCAATGGTTTTGCTGGCCGGCAGTCTGGCTATGAATGGTTATCCAGAGCGCGCCCGCTGGTGGCTTGCGAGTTTTTGCAGCGTTTACAGTGAAGCGGAGTGTGCGGCTGCATGGGCCCATTGGAAAAAAGCAGCGGAACAATACCCCGAATTAGCCGCAATCTCATGGCCTCGTAATGACACATCGTGCAATGAGGCAGCAACTCAAATTCACAATGACCCGCCGATAATGCGGCAAAGGATAGATACCGCGGGACATGAAAAGTTTGATACAACAAGGCTTCACCCTACTTGAACTGATGACGGTAGTCGCCATCATCGGCGCCATGCCCCCTTATGGCCAGGCGAGCGTGCAATACACCTTCAACGGCTCGGGCTCTGTTCAGGGCCCCATCGGCCGCTTTGAACGCACGGCCGATACGCCGCCCGATACGTGTGGATGGTCTTGCCGTACCGGTGTGGACGCCAAGTTCACCACCGTGCGCTGTGTGGTGTCGGCTAGGCCTTGGGCGAGTGTTGAAGGTGGCTTGTGCGCCTCTTTGGCAAGCACCGCCGCTTAGCACGCAACTTAGGATCCCGCGCGTGCCGACTATCCCTATTTTTCTTGCCGGCTGTGTGGCCGCGCTGTGTGTGGCGCTGCCTTGGCTGAACCCTTTTAGTTTCGGGCCTTCGGTGATGGTGTTGTCGGGGTTGGTGGCCTGGTCATGCGCAGTGGGCTTGGGGCTGTGTTTTTGCACGCTACTGACCACGCGCGAAGCGCGTTGGCAGGTACTTTTATGGGGCTGGGCGCTGGCGGCGGGTATGAGTGCGCTGACGGGGCTGCTGCAGTATTTCGACCAGACCACGCCGCTTGCGCCCTGGATCAATTTCGCCGGGCTGGGCCAGGCCTTTGGCAACTTGCGCCAACGCAACCAGTTTGCCACTTTGTGCAGCATGGGCCTAGTGTTGCTGTGGTGGTGGGCGCAGTATGCGCGGGCGGGGGCTGTCGCCGCACAATCCAAATCCGGCCCAAACACCACTGCAGATACCTTGCCTGCGGACGCAATGCATGAGGCACCCGCTGCACCTGCCATCAACGCTGCAGTGCCCACTACACGGGCGAGCACCGCGCTGACCGTGGCCTTGCTGACAGGAGCAAGCCTGGTATGTGCTGCCTCAGCGGCCTCTAGTTCGCGCACGGGCTTTCTGCAATTGCTACTGTTGCTCGTTCTGGCCTGGTGCTGGCGACCCGACGCGCCTGAGCGTGGTCGAACTTATCGAGGCCTGGGCCTGGTCGGGTTTATGGTGTTGGCGTATGTGCTGGCCGCCTTACTGCTGCCACTTGCCGCGGGGGTAGGCGGATCGGTGTTTGAACGTATGAGTGAGCCGCCCGAAGGCTGTTACAGCCGCATGGCTTTGTACCGTAATGTGCTGTATCTGATATCGCAAAAGCCTCTGGTCGGTTGGGGCTGGGGGGAGCTGGATTTTGCGCATTTCGTGACGCTGTACACCACGCCGCTAGCGGGAGTACGCTTTTGCGAAATTTTGGACAATGCGCACAACCTGCCCTTGCAATTGGCGGTGGAGCTGGGGTTGCCGATCGCGTTTTTTATCTGCGCGCTGCTACTCGTGTGGCTGCTGAACAAAAAGCCCTGGGCCGAGCGCGTGCCCCAGCGGCAGCTGGCCTGGGGCCTGCTGGCCATGGTGGGGCTGCACAGTTTGTTGGAGTACCCGCTGTGGTACGGCCCGTTTCAGGTGGCTGCGGTGTTGTGTTTGTGGGTATTGCATGCTTATCCGTCGCAGCAGACCTATGCGCTTGCGGTTGCCGACACACCAGTGGCTGCACCCGTTACTAGCCGCACTTTGGAGCCCAAACTGGCCCGCTACGTGCGCTGGTTTGCAGTGCCACTACTTGCATTGCTGTGTGCACTGGTGACCTGGAATTACTGGCGCATGAGCCAGCTGTATATGACCTTAGACAAGCGCGCACCCGCCTACCGCGACGACACCTATGGCAAAGTGCAAGGCGCCTGGTTTTTTGGCGGTCATGTGGAGTTTGCGGTCTTGTCGGTTACCCCCACAACTAAGCAGACGGCGCCGTATTTACTCGAGCTAGGCGAGCGCTTACTGCATTTTTCGCCAGAAGCCAAGGTGGTAGAAAAAATTCTGGATGCGAGCCTGCTGCTGGGCCGGGAGGACAAGATCGTTTTTTACGCGCCGCGTTTCGCAGCTGCTTTTCCTGCAGACTATCAGCGCTGGCGTGCGGCGCATGCAGAATTATCATTGCCTTAAAAAGTATGATCGCCGTTTAGTGTCTGGCATGCTTTCTCTGCATCCGAGATCTGCGGGTGATTCGTTATGGCGTATTGAAGCTTCACAGACGCCTTGTGCCTAGCGGTTCACAAAACTACCGCTCTTACCCCCGTGCTTTTCCAGCAAGCTGATGTCTTGCATCACCATACCGCGATCCACGGCTTTGCACATGTCGTAAATAGTGAGCAGGGCCACCTGCACGGCGGTGAGCGCTTCCATTTCAACGCCAGTGGGGCCTACGGTTTCGACGGTAGCGGTGCAGCGTACGCCGTCTTGCCCCTGCGGTTCTCTGGTGCCATGCAGGATCTCAAACACCACCGAAACATGCGTTAGCGCTAAGGGGTGGCACAAGGGAATCAATTCGCTGGTTTTTTTGGCCGCCATGATGGCGGCTACACGGGCGATACCCAGCACGTCGCCTTTTTTGGCGTTGCCGCTTTCGATCAAAGCCAAGGTAGCGGGCAGCATGTGGATGCGCCCGCTGGCGACGGCGCGGCGCTGGGTGCTGGCTTTGCCAGCCACATCGACCATGTGGGCCTGGCCTTGGTCGTCAAAATGGGTGAGGTTGCTCATGTTTCTTAGTTCAAGGTGGGGCAGCTGCCTTTGCGTCAAGCGCCGCCAACAAAAAAGCGCCGGGATTTACCAGGCGTTCATGCTTAAGGTGCATCATACGGGTATGAAAACGATTGTCCATGCGTCCAACGCGCCGGCCCTGTGCCGCGCGCTGGCGGCCCACGCGCTAAGTGCTTTGGCATGCTTAGCAGCTCCGGTGTTTTGCTTGACCGCCGCTGCACAAACTGCGCCCGTGCTTGTGAACGCCTCCGCCACCAGCCTGCCGGATCTGGGCGACGGCACCGCGATATCAACAACGGCCGAGCGCAAGCTGGGCGACTCGATTGTGCGCAGTCTGTACCGCGACCCAGATTACCTGGACGACCCGGTGATGACCGACTATGTGCAAAGCCTGTGGCAGCCGCTACTCAAGGCCGCACGCGCGCGTGGCGACCTGCGAGCAGATCTGGACGATAGCTTTGCCTGGGAAATACTTTTGTCGCGTGAGCGCGATGTCAATGCCTTTGCGCTGCCCGGCGGCTATTTCGGTGTGTACATGGGCTTAGTGGGACTGGTGCAAACCCGCGACGAGCTAGCCTCGGTGCTGGGCCATGAGATGAGCCATGTGACGCAACGCCATTTCGCCCGCAAGACCGACAATGATGCGGCCCGAACGCCCTGGATGATTGGCGGGATGATTTTGGGTTTGATTGCTGCTAGTCGGAGTCAGTCCAGTTGCAATGCGCTTAATCAATGTACCAACAGCGGCTATGACGCGGCCAACGCCCTCATCATGGGGAGCCAGGCGCTGGCAATCCAAGGTGCCCTGAATTACTCGCGCGACATGGAGCGCGAGGCTGATCGCACCGGCTTTGGCGTGGCCAGCGAGGCTGGTTTCGCGCCGCAAGGGTTTGTCAGCATGTTTGAGAAATTGCAGCAGTCCAGCCGCAACAATGACAGCGGCGGCTTTCCTTATCTGCGCAGCCACCCGCTGAACACCGATCGCATCGCCGACATGCAAACCCGCATCGGCGTGGAGCAAGCCAACAACAAACCTCTGGAAACCGACTGGCAAGCGCTGCTGATGGCTGCGCGCGCGCGCCTGCTGTCTGATAGCAGTGTCGATGGTTTGCAGCGCTGGCAGGCGGATGTGCTACCCCCCGTCTTGGCGACCAAGGCCCCGGCGCAACAAGCAGCGGCTTTGTATGGCGGGGCGCTGGCGGCGCTCAAGCTACGGGCGTATGAGCAGGCCGGAGCTTTGGCCACACAGCTGGCAGGTGTGGCCGGTGCGCCGCCCGTGGTCGATCGCTTGGTGCGCCTGTTGCGCACGGATATTGCACTGGCGCAGGACCAGGGGGGCCTGGCCTTGGCCACGATGACAACGCCGGTGCGCACCGCTGATACCAAAGAGATGTCTCTAGAGCGCGCAGAGTTGTTGCTACGCGCCCAGGTTCAGGTGCGCAGCGGGGATGCGGCCCGCGCCGCGACCGCTTTGTATGTGTGGGTGGTGAACCACCCGCGCGACCTAGGTGCCTGGCGCGCCCTGGGCCAGGCCTATGAAGCGCAAGGCCGGCCGGTAGCCGCTATCCGCGCACATGCGCAAGCCGATGGTTTGCAATATGACTGGACTGCGGCGCTAGGCCGATTACGCGCCGCCCAAGACCTGGTGCGCAAAGGCCAATGGGGAGCGCACGGGCCGGACCATATTGAAGCGTCCATCGTGGACACGCGCGCGCGCGAAATCGTACAACTGCTGCGCGAACAGGCCAATCAGCAACGCTAAGGGCACGCTTAAAAACTAAATCTCGTCTTTGCGGGGCGGCAGCCTGCGGCAATCCAAAGCGTCAAGACATTAAGGTGATTTCAAGCAAACATGGACTGCCAGCTTGTAGTAACAGCCAGGGCGTCTCTGCCAAGCCGCGATGCGTTACCGATTAAACCGGGTCCGCCGCTTGCAGTGCGCGGCGCTGGCTGCGCCATCCGGCCAGCAATACACCAGCGGTGACCATCGCATACAAGCCCCAGCGCGCTAGTTGCTGATGCGAATCGACCGCGCCCTTGGCGGCGCCGAAGAAGTCTTGCAGCCAAGGCTCGTTGGCAATCATTTGCGCGGCGGTGAGCGCAAGCACCGCAGCGCCCAAGCCGATGATCCAGGGGAAGCGCTCCACCAAACGCAGCACTACCGAGCTACCAAAGACCACAATCGGCACGCTGACCAGCAGACCAATAACCACCAAGTCCATCGCGCCGTGGGCGGCACCCGCCACGCCCAGTACGTTGTCTATGCCCATCAGCGCATCAGCCACGATGATGGTTTTCATGGCGCCCCAAAAGGTGTTGGCGCCGCCTTCTTCATGTCCGCCCTCACCCTGGTCAGCCAGCAGTTTGTAAGCCACCCAGACCAGGCCCAAGCCGCCCACCAGCATCAAACCGGGTATTTGCAGCAACCAGACCACGCCCAGCGTCATGACGGTGCGCACACCGATGGCGCCCACCGTGCCCCAAAGAATGGTTTTCTTGCGCAAATGTTCGGGCACATTGCGCGCGGCAAGTGCGATCACGATAGCGTTGTCGCCGGCCAGCACCAAGTCGATCAGAATAATGGCCAGCAAAGCCGACCACCAGGCATTTGAAAAGAGTTCCACGATTTTTGTTTCCTGTAATGGGGCCCGGGAGCGGGCAATTGACATCTGTCGCGCGTTGCGGCGAGCCATCAACGCGCGGCGAAGGTCTTGCCCGATGGCGCAGCGCGCAAGGCACTGGCATCTGTGGGGCCGGGACAGCAAGTGTCCGTATTGACGACCCGACAACGGGGGGCTACTCCCCTTCAACGGCGCGAGTGTAAAAAAACCTGGCTGTCCCCAGGCGCGGTGGGGATAAGCCCTGAGCAAGATCTGCGCTGCTTGCGCTTTGCTGCCCGCCCGTTCACGGAACACTGCGGATGGGCCTTGCCCCGCGCCGACGGCGCGGGTACGGCTATCATCGCGCCTCTTCTCTTTACTCCCCCATGGCAGGCATACACATTACCGATATCGAGTCGGCCATTAACTATTGGCGCGGCAAAAGCCCTTCACCCGATGGTGTGTCCCTGCCCGGCCCCACGCGCGCGCTGGCCGAGATTTATGCCTTGCTGGTTTATTACCGCGACACCGAGGCCGATGAACGCAGCATGCCGCACGCCGCGCATGAAGCCTGGCTGGCCTGGTACAACAGCACCCCGGATACGCCTTGCATCGCCATTTGCTCCACTAGCCAGGGCGACGAAACTTGCAAAGGCTGCGGCCGCAGCTTTTTCGAAGTGCAGCACTGGCCACAAATGAGCCCGGCGGAAAAACGCGGCACTTGGCGGCGTATCACCCTGGATGGGAGCGCCTGGCGCTTTAATAAATACGCTGAGCGCGCTGCCGAAGGCGTAAGACCCGTAAGTGATACGCAGGATGCGCAAACCAGCAGCCAATCCAGATAAACCATGGCTTCATCACTGCCCCAATGCCGGGAGCCTAACAAGGCGGCGATGCAAGCGCACCTTCGGCAAAACACCAACGTGGATTGCTTCGCTGCGCTTGTGATGACGCGATCGGCACCTTGCAGATATTGCCTAGTAGTTAGTTGGCGCCACCAGCCCCTCTAAATAAGCTAGGCCCCACTCCCAAACTCCGTTCTATGGACGATTTGCGCTACAAGCCCTCCACCACAGTGGCCGCGATTATTGAGCGCGAGGGGCGGTTTTTGCTGGTGGAAGAGCACACCCCCGAAGGCCTGCGCCTGAACAACCCGGCAGGCCATCTGGACCCAGGCGAATCGCTGTCGCAAGCCTGTGCGCGCGAGACGCAGGAAGAGACCGCATTTGCCTTCACGCCTCAGGCGCTGGTGGGCATTTACTTGGCGCGCGTGCAGATGCCCGACGGGCCGGGGCGGCCGGGCGGTGCGGACATCAGCTATATGCGTTTTGCGTTTTGTGGCAGCCTAGGCGCCTTTGATGCAGAGCGCAAACTAGACAGCGGCATTGTGCGCACGCTGTGGTTAACGCCACAAGAGGTGCGCGCCAGCGCGGCGCGGCACCGCAGCCCGCTGGTGGTGCAATGTATGGAAGACTATTTGGCAGGACGGCGCTATCCGATGGATGCGCTGCACACCCACGCCAACGTGTACACCCAGGGGCCGGGTGTTTGATACCTTGGGAAGTGCTGCATAAATAGCTTAGCGCTAGGAGCGCGGCGGCGATCCATAAGTGTTGGCCACACAAGGCTAGCTGGGTTGCTTCGCTGCGCCGGCAATGATGGATTTTGGACCGATACACGCATTCCCTAGCGCTTGGCTAAAAGGCCAAACGCCCATCGGAGACGCCTTCGAACACAGGCCTAAAATCTGGCTATGAGCGCCACACCGAAGCACCCAAAAAAACAGCGCATTGTGGTGGGTCTAAGCGGTGGCGTAGATTCCGCCGTCACTGCCTATTTACTCCAAAAGCAAGGCCATGAGGTGGTGAGCATCTTCATGAAGAATTGGGAAGACGATGACCGCGCACCGGATGCCGATGCGCTGGAAACTGACCCCGGCTATTGCACTTCCAAAGAAGACTTTATCGACGCTGCCGCCGTGGCCGACGTACTGGGCATCGACATTGAACACGTCAACTTTGCCGCCGATTACAAAGACCGCGTGTTTGCCGAGTTTTTGCGCGAGTACCAAGCCGGGCGCACGCCCAACCCAGATATTTTGTGCAATGCCGAAATCAAGTTCAAAGCCTTTTTAGACCATGCCATGCGTCTGGGAGCTGACTGTATTGCTACCGGCCACTATGCGCGCGTTCGGCATAACGAAAGAAACGGCTTGTTTGAATTGCTAAAAGGCCTGGACAGCTCCAAAGACCAAAGCTATTTTTTGCACCGGCTCAACCAAGCGCAGTTGTCCAAGACCTTGTTTCCAGTGGGCGAGTTGCTCAAAACCGAGGTCCGGCGCATTGCCGACGAGATAGGTCTACCCAATGCGAAGAAGAAGGATTCGACCGGTATTTGCTTTATCGGCGAACGTCCGTTTCGTGAGTTTCTGAACCGCTACATAGCCAAAGAACCTGGCCCGATCAAAAACCCCAAGGGCCACACCATTGGCCAGCATGTGGGCTTGTCGTTCTATACACTGGGCCAGCGTCAGGGCTTGGGCATTGGAGGCCTGAAGGCGCGCGGGGCGCAAAAAGGCGGTGGCGAACACACGCCTTGGTTTGTGGCGCGCAAAGAAATGCAAACCAATACTTTGTGGGTGGTGCAAGGGCACGAGCATCCCTGGTTGCTGTCGCAGTCGCTCAGCGCTGCCGATGCCAGCTGGGTGGCAGGCAGCGCGCCCGCATGCCCTGTGGCTTTAGCGGCCAAAACCCGTTACCGCCAAAACGATAGCGCGTGCGCGCTGCAAAACAGCGATGGCGCTCTGTTTAGCTTGGGCTTTGACCAAGCGCAATGGGCCGTCACGCCCGGTCAATCGGCCGTGCTGTATGACGGTGAGGTGTGCCTGGGCGGTGGCGTGATTGACCAGGTGCCAGCCCTTGATGCTCTGATGTAACCGCTGGCTTGTACCGCGTGGGACAATGAGCGACCCCCGAAAAACGCGTTTTGATTGAGAAAGCTGTCACCATGCCCCGTCGCGCCACCAAAATCGTAGCCACCTTGGGCCCCGCTTCCAGCGACCCTGCAATGCTGGAAGCCCTGATACGCGAAGGCGTAGATGTGGTGCGGCTGAACTTTAGCCATGGCACCGCGCAAGACCATATCGACCGCGCCACCATGGTGCGCGAAGCGGCCAAACGTGCGGGACGCGAAGTGGCCATCATGGCCGATTTGCAAGGCCCAAAAATCCGCGTTGGCAAGTTCGCCGAAGGCAAGGTTTTTCTGGAGCACGGCCAGCCTTTTATTTTGGACGCAGGTCGCACCGAACTAGGCGATGTCAACGCGGTGGGCCTGGACTACAAATCGCTACCGCAAGAAGTCAAAGCGGGCGACGTACTGCTGCTGAACGACGGCATCATCGTCATGGTGGTGGACAAAGTGCAAGGCCAGCAAGTGCACACCACTGTCAAACTGGGCGGCGTGCTGTCCAATAACAAAGGTATTAACAAACAAGGTGGCGGCCTCACCGCACCGGCGCTGACGGCCAAGGATATGGAAGACATCCGCACCGCCATGGCTTTCAAAGCCGACT
>CANJXV010000027.1 GCA_947478935.1 Comamonadaceae bacterium | reverse complement strand
GTGACCATCACCAAAGCCCGTATGGAGCGCTACCGCTTCACCCCCCCGATTGCCGAGGCCACCGTGGCCCTGCTCAAGCGCAAGGGTGACAAGACCGTAATGAAGCCTGAAGACATCGCCGGCAAGCCGGTGGGCGGCGGCAAGGCCTCGGCCCAGTTGGCACAGCTTAAGACTTATGCCGAAAGCCTGGGCAAAGCCGATGTACGCGAGTACCCCGGTAACAACGAAGCCTATGCCGACCTGGCCGCAGGACGCATCGTGGCGGTGGGCAATTCCCTGCCCAATATCAGCTATGTCGCGCAACAGCGTTCGGACACCTTTGAAGTGGTCAAACCTGCTTTCGGTATCAAGAGTTACTTTGGCTACGTGGCCCGCAAAGACGATGATTCGGCCAAGCTCATGGATGCGATCAGCGCCGCGATGCTCAAGATCAAGGCTGATGGACGCCTGGGCAAGATCCAGAAAAAATGGTTTGGCGATTCCTTTGAAACACCAGACTCGGTGCCTAACCCGGCTCTGTAATTTTTTGATCTGAAACCTGCCCCCAAGCTGCCAAGGCTAGGGGCAGTTTTTCTGCACCTAAGCCACGGAGCACGATGTGTCCTGGAAACTCTTCGCACTCCTCGTTCAATCCTGCGGACTGACTATCGCCATCAGCGCGGTGTCCATTGTGTTGGGTCTGCTGATTGGTATTTTGGTATCGGGCGCCATGCTTTCGCGCAATGCGCTTGTCGCCTGGTGCGGACGCACCTTTGTTAGCTTCTTTCGCGGTTCGCCTCTGCTGGTGCAACTGCTTCTGATTTACAACTTGCTGCCTGTGCTCGGCCTGAATGTGCCCAGTCTGGTAGCCGCGATCGTCGGGCTATCGCTATGTGATGCCGCCTACCAAGCAGAGAATATGCGTGGCGGTCTGAGCAGTATTCCCAAAGGCCTGCTAGAGGCGGCCGATATGCTGGGCCTGAGCCCGCGCCAACAGTTTTGGCGCATCAAAGTACCGATCGCGCTTCGCCTAACATTGCCCGCGCTGACCAGCGAGGCCATCATGATTGTCAAAGCGTCTTCGCTGGTGTCGGTGGTAGGCGTGGTCGAACTCACGCGCATGGCGCAAGACTTAGCAGCCAGCACTTTCAGACCACTGGAACTGTTTGCTGCAGCCGGTCTGCTGTATTTCGTCACCAACTGGGTCTTGTCCCAATTGGGTCGCCGCTTTGAGCGCTCCTTTAGCTGGGGCATCCGATGATCATTGACTTTACTCACATCATTGAGCAGCTACCTGAGTTGGTGCGCTCTATCGGCGTGACGCTGGCGATCTGGCTGGTCGGTACAGCCGGTGCCCTGGTACTTGGTTTTTTTGTGGCGCTGGGCCTGCGTTTTGGTGCCAGGTTTGTGCGATGGCTGCTGTATTTTTATGTCGAGCTAATACGCGGCACACCGTTTTTGGTGCAATTGTTTTTGCTCTACTACGGTGGGCCGTTTATCGGTATTGCGCTGGATCCGATGCCTGCCGGATTACTGGGGGTCACCGTCTATGGCGCAGCTTATTTCAGTGAGATTTTCCGGGCTGGTTTTGATGCCATTCCGCGTGGCCATGTCGAAGCAGCGCAGTGCCTGGGCCTTTCGCGCATGCAAATTATTTTTCGCATCGAAGTGCCCGAGATGACCATGCTGGTGCTGCCACCCGCGGTCAACATGACGGTCATTTTGCTCAAAGAAACTGCCGTCCTGTCCATCATCACTGTGCCCGAACTGACCTTTTTGATGCAGGCCATAGGCTCGCAGCAATACGCTTTTGTCGAAGCGATGGCGGTACTGGCGTGTTTCTACTGGGCCATGGTGTCCATCACCGGCCGTATCGGCAAAGCCTTTGAACAAAAACTCTCTAAATTCACTTTCGCCCACACATGACCACTGCATCTAATTCAGCGCATCCTGCCATTTCGGTGCGCGGCGTGAGTAAGCGCTTTGGCCAGACCGAGGTTTTGCATGGCATCGACCTGGACATACCACATGGCCAGGTCACCTGCGTGATCGGCCCCTCGGGCTCGGGCAAGAGCACGCTGCTGCGCTGCATGGCGTTTTTGGAAGAAGCCACCGAAGGCACCATCTTGATCAACGGCGAACCGCTGGGCTTTTCGCAAGCACCGGGTGCAGCCCGCGTACGCCTGGCGCCCGAGCGCATACGCGCGGTGCGCGCCAACATCGGCATTTGTTTTCAGCAATTCAATTTATGGCCGCATATGACGGCGCTGGGCAACGTCAGCGAAGCGCTTAAAACCGCACGCGGTGTGCCCAAAGCGCAGGCCGAAGAACGCGCCATGGCGCAACTGCGCAAAGTCGGCCTAGAAGAACGTGCTGGCCACTACCCCTCGCAACTCTCGGGCGGCCAGCAGCAACGCGTAGCGATTGCGCGTGCACTGGCCTGCGAGCCCAAAATCATGCTGTTTGACGAGCCCACGTCCTCCTTGGATCCAGAGCTCACAGGCGAAGTGCTCAAGGTCATGCGCGACCTGGCCGCAGACGGCATGACCATGGTGGTGGTGTCCCACGAAATCGGCTTTGCCGCTTCGGTGGCCAACCGCATCACCTTTTTAGACGAAGGCAAGCTGCTGCTGCATGGCACGCCTGCCGAAGTTTTTGGCAAACCACGCCACCCGCGACTGGACCAGTTTCTGGACACCTACCTGGACCGGGGTGCGGCGATGTTGGTGTAGAGCGGTCGCCAGGAAAAGCCGCTTAAGGCATAGGCATCAGCCCGTAAATAACTTCCCCGGATTCATCAAGCGCTGAGGGTCTAACAACTGCTTCACCTGCGCCATAGCCGAGAGTTTGGTGCTGTCGGTCGTGTCGTTCATAGCGCCTATGCGCTTGGAGCCTACGCCGTGCTCGGCGGAAAAAGAGCCGCCCATGGCTTGCAAGTTGCGGTAGAGGATGTGTTCCACTGCTTGCGCGCGCTCTGGGGGCAGCGGGCCAGCCTGGTTCAAGATGATGTGCAAATTGCCATCGGCCAGATGGCCAAAGATATAGGGGCGCCAGGCGGGGTCGTAGGTGGCTAATTCGGCCTGTACTTGCGCTGCATACGCGGGGATGCGCGAGAGCGGCACCGACACGTCGTAGGACGGCGCTTGTGGATGCGCGCGATAGACGATGTCGGTGTCTTCGCGCAAGCGCCAAAGCTCGTTCTCTTGGCGCGCAGAGCTGGCGATGATGCCGGTAGCGCTGGGGTAGTCGGCGGCAATGGATTCAAACAAGTTTTCCAGCGCAGCATTCAGCGCATCGCTGTGGTTGCCGCCCAGCTTGAGCAAGAGGTACATAGGCTGGTCCAGCGGCATGGCTGCATCCACCCATTGCAAGGCCGTGGCATTGAGCCGCATAAAGCCTTGCCACAGCGCTTCGGCAGCGCGCAAATGGCCGGCGTCAATATGCAGAGCGCGGCTGATGACATCCAAAGTCGCCTCCACCGAGGGCAGACCGAGCAAGACGGTGGCGCTAGCCGGGGGCAGCGGGTCGAGTTTGATGACAACGCGCGTGACCACGCCCAAGGTACCTTCGGCGCCTATGAACAAATGCTTGAGGTCATAGCCCGCCGAATTCTTCACCACCCGCGTCAAATCCTGAAACACCGTTCCATCCGGCAGTATGGCCTCTAGGCCAAGTACACGGTGGCGCATGACGCCATTGCGAAAAGCCATCACACCGCCGGCGTTGGTGGACACCATGCCGCCCAAGGTGGCCGAACCGCGCGCGGCCAGGTCAATACCTGGTTCAAGTTGAACCGCCGCAGCGGCCTCTTGCAAAGCTTGCAAGGTGCAACCCGCGCCCACCACGGCCACGCGCTCGGCCGCATCAATGGGCTCTATCTGATTCATACGCAGCAAAGACACCACGATTTGCCCCGGCTGCGATACGCTGCCGCCCACCAAGCCGGTGCGCCCGGCCTGCGGCACCAGCGATACACCATGCTGCGCGCACAAACGCACTACAGTTGCCACTTCCTGTGGGGAGCCCGGCGACACAACGATGCCTGCGTCCAGGTTCTGCGGGTTCCAACCTACATCCAACAGCGCCACCGCTTCGGCAGTCGCTACATGGTCAGCACCGATACCAGAACGCAAAGCATCGATCAAGGCAATAGGAACGTGCGGCGCGTACATAGTGGCTTTCTTGAAAGTTTTAAGACACGGGATTGAGCACCGCCAGCGCAGCCAACAAGCGATCGTTGTCCTGCGTGGTGCCAATCGTGGCGCGCATAAAGCGCTCATAACCGGCTTCGCGCCAGGCCTTGACGATGATGCCCTGACGCAACAGCGCGGCAGCTTGCTCAGCGCTATCGCTGCGGCATTCGAAAAACAAAAAGTTGGTTTGGGAATCGGCCACGCGCAAACCCAGTGCTTTGATGGCCTGGGCCACGCGCGCCCGCTCGCTGCGCAAGCGCGCCACCGAGGCGCGCATCCATGCGTCGTCCTCGAGGGCGGCGACAGCCGCCAACTGCGCGGCGGCATTCACGTTGAAGGGTGTTTTGGCCGAACCCATGACCCGCGCAATTTCCGAATCCGAACACACCGCATAACCCACGCGCAAACCGGCTAAGCCGTAGGCCTTGGAAAAAGTGCGCAGCACCACAAAAGGCAAACCGCTGGTCTTGAGCATTTCCAGCCCATCGACGCTGCCGGGGTCGGCGTATTCAAAATACGCTTCGTCCAATACCAGCAGGCTGCCCGGCTGTACCGCGCACAGCACCCGTTGCAAATCCGCATAGCTAAGCGCCGGCCCAACCGGATTCCACGGTGAGGATAAAAACACAATACGCGGGACTGCGGCCATTGCGCGCTCCAGCGCGTTTAAGTCAAAGCCAAAGCCAGCGGTCATGGGCAGCTTGACCACGGTAGCGCCAATCGCAAGAGGCTCGATTTCATGCAAGCCAAAACTAGGCACCATGGTCAGCACCTGATTACCCTGCACCAGCATGGCGCGCGACACCGCCGCAATCATTTCTTCCGAGCCATTGCCTGCCACAATTTGCGCCGGGTCCACGCCTAGGCGCGCTGCCAGCGCCGCGCGCAAAGCGGTGCAGGCCGGGTCCGCGTAGCGCCACGGCTCGAAGGCGCTAGAGGCCAGAGCCTGCATGACTTTGGGGGAGCAGCCTTCGGGGTTTTCGTTACTGGCTAGGCGGGCGATGTCTTGCAGCCCGGAAGCGGCGCGGGCAATGGCCACATTGGTGCCCGCGTTGTAAGGCGGCAAAGCCGCGACATGCGGGTTGAAACGCAGCCCCTGGTGCGTTGCGCTCACGATACGGCCTCCGGGTGGATGGGTATGGAGCGGGTGCGCGTCTGCGCTTGGCTCTGCGATTTTTCTTCGGCAATGCGTTGCGCCATCGCGCGGCGAAAACGCGTCGGGCCTAGGTCAATCTTGAGGCCAATGGGCGGCACGCTGGCGGTTTCGATGCCGCTGTGCACCGCTTCCAAAATCACCTTGTCTTCGGCAAAAGCGCCGCGCACCGACTCGGTGAACTGGCGTGACACTTCGGCATCATCGGGCGCGAAATTGCGCATCTGAAACCAGTAGTAACGCGTGTGGTGTTCATCTACGGGCGTCATGAAGTTGTAGCTGTCCATGATGAAGCCATCCGGGTGCAGCGGCTTGTCGTCGCCCCCCGCGCCTGCCGGTACAAAAATCGCCTTGATATACGCATGGCTAGGAAAGCGCACTTCGTATTGCTGCTTGCGGTCGCAATTGCCCTTGAACTTGAGGAAAGGCACATAAAAAGGCGCCGGCTCCACATTGCGCATCCAGCGCGAAACGGTGACGCCGTTAGCGGCCTCGGTAGTGTCCAACGGCGTGTCTTCGCAAGCCGCGTTGCCAAACGAGCTTTGGTGTACCCAGGACACGTGCGAGGGGTCTAACAAGTTGTCGGTGATGTGCAGGTAGTTGCACGCCATGTCGATAGCCTCGCCCTGGTTGCAGCCCCAGGCCGGGTCGTCCCAATGCGGTATTTGGTGGATGGTGGCTGGGTCGGCGCGCTCGGGCTCGCCCATCCAAATCCACAACAAGCCATAGCGTTCGTGCAGCGGGTAAGCACGCACCCGCGCGCCCGGTGGAATGCGGTCCATGCCCGGCACCTTGACGCAGGTGCCGCTGCAATCAAAGGTCAGGCCGTGGTAACCGCACTCAATATGGTCGCCCTGCACGCGGCCCAGCGACAGCGGCAGTTTGCGGTGCGGACAAGCGTCTTCCAGTGCGGCGGCGCTACCGTCCATCTTGCGGTAGAGCACGATGCGGTCGCCCAGTACCTGCACCGCGCGCGGGCTGCTGCCCAGCTCACGGTCCCAGGCGGCGATATACCAGGTATTGCGCAAAAACATGGCGAAAACTCCTTGCAAAAAACGCGGCCCGCTGGACTGGGCAAGGCTGCCAAGCTGAGGTCTGCTTCAGTATAGTTGTCTAGACAACTTAGGCTAAAGCGGGAAAACCCTGAGTCAGCCAAGACTCCAAGCGGTTTATAGTTGTCTAGACAACTTAAATCACCGCACAATGATCCCAGCCGCCACGCCATTAATAGGAGAACGCATGATCGACCAAGGCACCCGGACAGCTTACCAAACAGACGGCGCCGTGCCCTTGCGCCAAGTGGTCAGCATGGATTGGATTGAGCGCTTGCGCGAAGGCGTGGAAGAAAATTTGCGCCAGCCCGGCCCCTACGCCAAGCACTACACGCCCGAGGGCAACCCGGGCCGGTTTTTTGGTGACTATTGCAACTGGCAGCGCATTGACGCCTACCGCGACTTCTTTTTTGAATCACCCATTAAGCAACTGGCGGCGCAGCTCATGGACTCGCCCAAGGTAAACCTGTACCACGAACATATTTTGGTCAAAGAGCCGGGCACCAAAGAGCGCACGCCCTGGCACCACGACCAGCCCTATTACCCCATAGACGGCGAGCACATCATCAGCTTTTGGATACCGCTGGACCCAGTCGCCAAGGACACGGCCATTGAGTTCATTGGCGGTTCGCACGCCTGGGGCCGCTGGTTTACCCCCGCGCGATTTGTGGACTCCAAAACCCACACCGCCGCCGAAGACCCGCGCTTTGAGCCCCCGCCCGATTTTGAAGCCCAACGCGCACAACACCGCGTCTTGCAATGGCCGCTGGAAGTGGGCGACTGCATCGCGTTTCATGGTCTGACCGTACACGGGGCTCCCGCTAATGCCAGCCCCAACCGGCGCCGCGCCTTCTCGGCACGCTTTACCGGCGCGGACGCCCGCTTTGTGCTGCGCAGCGGATTTATGTCGCCACCGCCACCGCCCTCGGGCGGCCCGACGCCGGGCGCAGCGATGGACTCGGCGGCCTTTCCGGTGTTGATCCAGGCATGAAAAAACCGATTTTGCATCCCGCCAATAGTGGCTGAGACTGTGCAGACAAACACGCCCTAGCCAGAGGGAAAACCCCGACGCCTTGGCGACCGTAAATGCCTTGCACTGTGCGATAGTCGAGCCATGCAAAGAAGAACATTACTCAAATTAGGAATCGGTTCAGCCATCGTGCTAGCGGCAGCGGGTGGCGCAGTGGCACTGCTGCAGCCCGGACTGGTCAACGGCAAACTCAGTGCCCCGGCGCGCCTGGTGCTCAGGCGGGTGGCACAAGCCATGTTAGCGGGTACGTTGCCGGCGGACGCAGCGGCGCAAGAAGTATCGCTGCTGGCCCTGCTCGATCGGGCCGATAACTTCATCGCCGGTACGCCCCAATCGGTGCAAGCCGAGTTGTCCCAACTGTTTGCGCTCTTGCCCACCATGGCTGGGCGGCGCGGCATTGTCGGTTTGTCCGCCACATGGGAAAGCGCCACGGTGGCCGAAGTGGGCGATGCATTGCAAGGCATGCGGGCCTCCGGCACCGAGCTCAAGCAACAAGCGTATTTGGGCCTGCACGACATCGTGTGTGCGCCCTATTTTTCAGGTGAAGAATCCTGGGCGGTGCTGGGCTACCCTGGCCCCACAGCGGTCTAGTCCTCGCGCGCGACATACGCGCCGCACACTTATTCACTTTTTCATCAAGTTAGCAATCCATGAGCAATATCCCAGACCCCATCCTCCAAGGCCTGCAACGCGGCTGGAAAGTTCTGGGCGGCAAACACGGCGCAGTGCCGGCCACGCTCAACTGCGATGTGGCCATCATCGGCTCGGGCGCAGGTGCGGGCATCACCGCCGAGTTGCTGACCAAAGCCGGTTTATCGGTCATCATCATCGAAGAAGGCCAGCTCAAAACCAGTACCGACTTTAAGCAGCGCGAGCCCGAGGCCTATGCCTCGCTCTACCAAGAGTCCGCCGGGCGTAAAACCAAGGACAAAGGCATCACGATTTTGCAAGGCCGCAGCGTCGGCGGCACGACCACCGTCAACTGGACCAGCTCTTTCCGCACCCCCACCGACACGCTTAATTTTTGGCGTGACAAATTCGCCCTGCCCGACTACACGCCCGAAGCGCTGGCGCCCTACTTTGCCCAAGCCGAGGCCCGCCTGAACATCGCGCCTTGGACGGTGGCACCCAACGAAAACAACGAGCTCATGCGCCGCGGCGCGGCCAAGCTGGGCATCAAAGCCGAGGTAATGCAACGCAATGTCAAAGGTTGCTACAACCTAGGGTCCTGCGGCATGGGCTGCCCCACCAACGCCAAGCAATCCATGCTGGTGACCACCATCCCCTTCGCGCTAGACCATGGCGCCACGCTTTTGGTGGAGACGCGGGTAGAACGCATGACGATTAGCAACGGTCGCATTAGCGATTTGCAATGCATTTCCGTCAAACCCAATGCAGCGCCGCTCGATAGCGCGCAAACGCCTACCCGTGTAATTGCCAAACACTACGTGCTGGCCGGTGGCGCCATCAACTCACCCGCGCTGCTCTTGCGCTCCAAAGCGCCGGACCCGCACAAGCGCCTGGGTGGACGTACGTTTTTACACCCGGTCGCCATCACCACCGCCATCATGAAAGACACGGTTGCAGGCTGGACCGGCGCGCCGCAAACCATTTACTCGGACCATTTTTTATTCACCCAGCCGGTCGATGGCCCCATCGGCTTCAAGCTGGAAGTGGCGCCGCTGCACCCGGTTTTTTTCGGTGCCAACCTGCCCGGCTTTGGCGACAAGCAAGCGGCGCTGTACCGCCAATACCCCAACGCCAATGTGATGCTGGCGCTGATGCGCGACGGCTTTCATGAGGGCGCCGTGGGCGGCAAGGTCGAGCTGCAAGGCGATGGCTCGCCGCTCTTGGACTACCCGCTGACCGACTATGTACTCGAAGGGGCGCGCCGCTCCATGCTGGCCATGGCGCAAATTCAGTTTGAGGCAGGCGCCACCATGGTGTATCCAGGCCACGAACTGGCCGAAGGCACGAGCACCTGGGCCGCCACCAAGTCCGCCATCGAAGCCCTGCCGATGAAGCCCCTGCTCACCAAAATCGGCAGCGCCCACGTCATGGGCGGCTGCGGCCTGGCTGGCGACGAAAAACTCGGCGTTACCCGGCCCGATGGCCAGCACTGGCAAATCGAAAACCTGTCCATCCACGACGGCTCCATCTTCCCCACCAGCATTGGCGCAAACCCACAGCTCTCCATCTACGGCAATGTCAACCGCCTGGCGCAGGGGCTTGCAAAGCGCTTAGGGGCCGCGCCAGTGGCGCTGGCATAAACTCACTCGCTATGAAAAATCTACGCCTCATTACACGCCTCATCGGCATCTCCGCACTTCTATTGGCCAGCGCGGCGCACGCCGATTGGGAGCCCGTGGGGCCTGCGGGCATTGCTCAGTTTTTTATGGACAAAGCCACCATTAAACGCAAAGCGGACACGGTGCAAGTCTGGGAACTGGTGAACATGGAAAAAGTCGATGGCGAGGGAGTGCACTCAAGCCGCTTTCTGGTCGAGTACGACTGCAAAGGCAAGCGCAGCCGGGGCCTGGACATGCTGACCTACACCGAACCTATGGGCGGCGGCAAACTGATACAACAACTCGGGCCGGACCCGGATGGCTGGGAAGCCTTGCCGCCGGACAGCATTTTTTCGCAGCGCATGCAAATGGCTTGCGGGAAATAAAGCGTCTGGCCTGCTATTGGGCAGCAGCACTAAAGTATTGAAAGTGACACGCCTAATGGCCCCAAAATCATTCTGTGGCAGTCAGTTGAATTCCATGAAGCTACGCCGTTGTCATATCCAAACGCAAAACCAACTGCCTTGGCAAAATCGAAATTGAGGTTTATGGTTGAGTTAACCGTTGAATTGATAACCAGATCTTTCGCAAAATTCACAGTCCAAGAAATATACTTAGAATTTCTGGTGCCTAAATTTGTATTTGTATCGTAGAGCGTAGGGTTTCTGGTGTATGTCTTAGTGTTATCGAGTGTTTCCATGACACCAGAACTAGCATCACCTGACAAAACATAACTAACTTTAGACCAGTAAGCTCCTTCTGTCGTTGATGACCCAATAAAAACTCTGTCGACCCCTACCATTCCCGACAGCACTCCAGGGCTGCCGTCAAACCTAAAGACGGTTGCGCCAGGCGCAGAATAGGACGAGGATCCCCCCGCCGATGCTGGTATTTCATAAGAGCCGGGATCCGCGTTGTCGCTTGTCGTCGCTGTATTGGATGATCCAAATTTAAAAGGGATACCATTAGCAGTGCCTTGAAAACTATTTAAACCGACCTCTCTGGTGTAGCAATATTTCGTGACTCCCGCCGCCAACTCAGTGCCTTGATAACTTGCATTTGCTGAAATTTTAATTTCATTATCAACAATCAACTGGATACCGGTATAAGTCCCGTCATACGAGCCGCTAGCCAAACTAAGATTGTCGACCAGTTTAATATTTCCAGAAACTAGGTCTTGGTACGTGGGGGTGTATTGCGAATTAAGTAGGGATACCTTGGAGCCATCAGACTTTATCAAATTGAGTTCGAATATCTTTGCCTCCATTTTTTGTGGGGACGTAAAACATACATAAAACCCTGATGCTTTGAAGTGATGCGAACTTATTATTCAGTGATATGAATACTTATTTATGCCTAATCAATGAAAGGCAATAATTTACCAATCATTTTCTGGATCAACGTAGTAGGAATTTCTATTTGATGGGGGCAACATTCGTGTTCTATCAACACAAATGGAGTTAAACAGAAATGGCTACACAACTGAGTTCATTGAAGATCACAAATGTCGTGCGTCAGATGAATGCGAACGCACATGAATTTCGCAAAAACAAACTACTCAAGAAATTGGATGAACAAATCAGTCTTGCTACAGCACAGAAGAACGGCGAGTTGTTCACAGTCAAGCGACTAAAAAATGTCAAAGATGAAAACGGCAACTCAACACAAATTGAAGTGTCAAAGCGAGTGTCTCAATGGTTCTGGACTGACAACAACAAGACATTTGTTCAAATCAGATATGGCACTCGTGTGCTGGAGTTACAAAAAGGGAAGAACACGATTGAGACTGCCTCAGCTGACGATCTGATCAAGACCCTAGGTATCGTTCGCACATGTGTGGCGAATGGCGAACTTGACTCTGTGATTGAAGCTGCGAGTGTTAAGGTTCGGGAGCGGTTTGGGAAGTGAAGTTGAATTATTTACTTAGCACAAATATATAGTTGTTCATGCGGATCTTTACTAATATCCAATGATTTATTTATATAACTCGATTCCCCTGTACCAGCAAATACTCCGTTAGCCATTTTGAAAATCGTCCTGGTATGATAACCGTTCGTATTAAAATTTTCTTCTGAGCAATCCCAATTTAATTTGTCAAATATCTTGCATTTTTCGTGAACATGCGAGTACACATTTTTTCCTTCATATATCCATAAAATCATTACCGACTTCTCATCCTTATTGACATTGAATTGATACTGTGTCCCGTTATCTTTGGCGCACTTTTTATCACACGACTCAGCTAGTAAGCCGTTTTCACATTGGAATCCCGTTAGAGTGTTAGAATTATTACACCCAAAAAATAAAAATACTAAGATTATTAGAATTAGATATTTATAATGTTTATGGCTCATATTTGTTTATATTTAAAATATGAAAAATGGATATAAAAATACCACTCTAATACGAATCGTGGTGATTAACAAAATATACTTTCTTTTACTGACATCATCTTGAGTCAACACTCGCATCTGCTCGACCCATATCTTTCGTGACAGTGGTCCAACAAAGTTCAACACCACACCTACGACCAGATAAGCTGTTAAAAGACCATAGAAGATTTCCATTTGCAGTCCTTAGTAGCAAGTGACTGAGCAAATGCCGCAGTCAGTTTGGCTTCTAACAGATTGCTTGGAGTTGTCAAGCAGTTTTTCGATGCTTGTATTGAGTCGATCTTAGTTTGATCAAAATCTCCCCAAGCACAAGTTCTTCTCGTCTTGCTTTGAGATTTGATAGCAAAAAACCCTTATCCAGTTTTTAAATTACTTGCGATACCTACCTTTTTCGCACCAATATTTTATTTCATCCGTTTTTACTGTATTTTCCCATTCTACTTTTAATAGTTCAGCGACCTTGTTGCATTTACTAAAATTAAGTTCTGAACTCAATTTTCTGCTCCCAGCGTCCGATTTATCTTCATTCCATGAAATTGTTGTTTCGTCAAATGTGGCGAAATGATGTCTGTTACTACTTTTATAACTGCTATACAGTGTGAAAATGTGCTCATCGTCACTTCTGCTGCACCCTATTAGAATTATGATGAGCAACAGTGCATTAATTAGAATTTTCATTTAAATGCTCCTGATTCTTTGCCAATAGTAATTTAATATTTTTTGTTTACTGTCTTACTATACACTTAAACGCCGAACTTGACAGTGTGATTGAGGCTGCGAGTGTGCATGTTCTTGAAAGGTTTGGGAAGCAGCCACTACTGCCCAGAAATTTATTTCCCTAGAATTCTGACATCGAATAAACATCGTCCTCTATTCGGACCTTGCTCCATTTTGAAGCATGTGGATTTAGCTTTAGCCTCACGATTAATATATTCAGATTCTGTTATATTCAACATCGTCATGTTTTGACATTTCCAAAACTCTGGTAATCTATTTTCCCGACTTGCTGTAAAAGAATATCCGCATTTTTTCTCAGTAATTGCGTTTCTTTGCCTATAGACGCTTGATGTCAAATTGTATCTTTGTGCCTCTTCGGCAATCATTTTTTCCTCATGATCTGCATCCATAACAGAAAGCCTGAATTTGGTTAGTTCATCTTCACTGAGAATTTTTATTTTATTTGGCTCGACACTCATCATTTCTTCTATTATCGAATCGGACACATCCATATTAGCGAAATATTCCTTCATCAGTTTTTTATTTTCATCTCGCATCTTCTTTATGTCTAAGGTCGTAGCATTGGAATTCAATGCTTCGAAATATGGGCGATGAATCCCTACCTTTCCAATCACATTTCGATTTACTCCTGCCGCCAAGATAAATACGCAGGAGCTCAAACACTCGGCATTTATTGGAACCCATGTTGTAGATTCATTTGCTCTGACGATGTATCCAATTTTCATCGCTTCGGTCAAATTTCCACCTTTACTATTTAAGTTTACATCAAGGTAAAACTTCCAATCTTTATATTTTTTCTTCATTTCGCTTGATTCGAATTCTTTTTTTAATTCACTTATCTTATTTTGAAAATTTATTGCATCTCCTGAATTTATATTTCCCGTTATATTAATACTATATACCGTGTCCCCGATTTTTTCATTAATGAAATTCGCCGAAATTGCAGGGAATGCTATCCAGCATGTAAAAAATATAAAAATTAATTTAATCATATCTTTTCAATTCCTCTTGGTTCAAAATTTCCCCAAGCACAAATTCTTCTCGTCTTGCTTGGATATCTGATAGCAGTAGCTCTTGTCACGCTTGGTCACAGCGAGACACATGTTCTTCTCATCTTGTTTTGAGATTTGATAACAGTAGCTGTTGTCGTTCTTTGCTGTAGCTAAACAGAAGTTCTTAGCATCTTGATTCTGTATCTGATAGCAATTGTCGCCCGCAGCGTGTGTGAGTGATGCTATGTACATAGAGAGAATGACTACGGCTACTGCTTTCATAAATCTGCTCATCTTTAATAGTTGATATTTCTTTTTAATACGCATTATCAAGAAATTGCAATCTACGGAATTACTACTCATCCGATACCGACATCAGTCATGAGTCCTCTCAAATGGATTTTTGCATCCTCTGCTTCACTTTTCTCAATGAAACCTCTTTCTAATAATCGCTGCAGACAATCACACCCAATTTCACAAGCAATGTTCCCTTCTATTTCCACAATCCCAGAATAAACATGATATTTTCCGCTGCGTAATGCATCCTTCGCGGATAAATAAATGAAATATAGTGAGTAGTATTCAGCATCTCTTTTTCGATTCTCATAACCTTCTTCGATCATTTTCCAGTTTTTCTTATTTTCCGCATAAAATATTGCATCACTTTCTAATTGATCTTTGACATGGGAATTTATATCAACTGAATATCCTTCAATTTTTTTCACTATATCTTTGACAAATCCAGGTTTAGGATCAATTAAGTCAGAAAAGAAGCCCATTTCTCTCTCCAATTTTCTATTTAAATTAATTTACACTGTCGATAAATACACTAAAGGAATTTAGTGATGAGACTACAAGAATTCGCAGACGCTGAAGAACAGATCAAATTGTGGAAGCTTATCTCTGACTCTGTGTGGCACAGTATCAAACTTCAAGCGATTGAACAAGAGCAAAAACGAAACGATCTAGAAAAAACGCAAAAGAAGTCAGTCCCAAGACCTAAAACAGTCAAAAAGCCCAAGACTGTCGCAGCGCCAAAGCCGTCAAAGCTGCCCAAGAAGCAGCAAGTGACTGACAAGTCAGCAACTCCCACTAAGCAGCAAAAGTCAGCACAGCAGACTCAGAAGCCACAAGTCTTGCCCAAAGTGTTCAGCAACACACATAAATCCAACCTAGCTCAACCACAGACGCCAGTGACTAGTGCTAGTAGTCTTTCAGCGCAGAGTGCTGCAAAGACTCGGTCTGAGCGTCAACAGCACGACCCCAACTCAGTTGCAAACATTCAGCGACAGCTTTACCCACTTGCTAACAATGATGTCGTGAAGCGTTTGACAAGTTGATTTTGGATAAATTTAGCACTATCCGAAACTACTGGTTTTCTTGAACATACGCTTTGCATCCTTCAATGAAGGATTCAGAATTACCCCCACAGTCATCCTCATCATCGATGTCATGTTCTTCTGCCCATTGATATCCTGCAGCGTGACCTGAGCAGTCAACGGTGCATTGATATCCGCTAAATGTTTGCTCTGCTGGATAGATTGGAGCCGTGACGGGATAGTATTTAATTTGCGGTTTAGGCTCTTCTTTGATGAACACGTTATAAAAGATTACAAATCCGATCGCCCACCATACCCATTTAGGCATAAATTATCTTTCAATTTTGTAATACTGAGGATATTCAGACATAAGGAATTCTCGTGTTTAATATTTCATTGCGTCAGTGTTTTCACCGAAGTGGGTATTCCGGAGCAACGTGACCAGTGATTCCGGTCGAACGTGACCGCTGATTCCGGGATCGTGACCGGCGATTCCGGTCATCGTGACCGGTACGCCGGTCTACACCACCGGCACGGTGTTGCGCATGTGTTTCAGCTATTTCGG